>NZ_CP060436.1:0-217500 GCF_003590145.2 Pseudooceanicola algae
GCTGGTTGTCCGTCAGGGCCAGTTCTGCCCGGCGCTGCGCCGCGCGGGCGGTGTCCAGCGTGGCTTGCGCAAGTTCGGCGTCCAGTTGCAGCAGCGCCATGCCTTCGGTCACGGCCGCGCCGTCCTGCAGGCCAGGGCTGACCGAGGCCACGATGCCGGCAACCGGCAGGCGCAGCGTCGTCGTCTTGCGGCTGGCAAGGCGGCCATAGGCGGTGATGGTCGGATAGGCATCCGTGGTCGTGGCATGGGCCAGTTCCACCTCGGGCGCCCGGCTTGCTACCCCCCGCGTTGCACCGGCATTGGGGCGGCCAGCCCCCGGACCGCCAGCCCCCGGACCGCCACCACCAGGCCCGCCACCGCCCGGACCACCCGCTCCGGGGCGACCGCCGTCCGATCTGCCGGCCCCTTCGGCGCTGCCGCCCGATGTGGCGGTGTCTTCCCGCAGGGTTTCGGCAAGCCTCAGCCCTTCGAAGACGGCAAAGCCGCCGGCGCACAGGGTCAGGACCAGCACGATTGCCAGCCTGAAAAGTATTTTCATGCTTTGGCTCCGGGGTATTCGATCTTTTACGAAGATCCGGCAGGGTTCCGTCGAAATAAAGTCGACTGCAAGCAAGTATTTCCGCGCCGCGTGGTTCCGGGGCCTCAGCGTGGGGCAAGGGCGCTGCCGGTTTCGCAGGCACATGGAAATGATTGATAAATTGCATTCTATTTTCATATTGACGATTTTGTCACTATGACTAATGAGAGGGATCGGCGCGGGGTGACTCGCGACGAAGCGATATTTGACCACGCGGATTTTGGCGTCGGTCGCAAGAAAGGTGGGTTGGATGGTGACCAGTGACAGAAGGCCCCTGCGCGGGGCAGGCCGCCCTGCATCCTGGTCCGGTCGGACCTTGGCCGCGGTGCTTTGCGGCACGATCGCGGGCCTCGCGCTGACACCGGGCGCCGCTTTGGCACAGGAGATGGCCGAGGCTGCGCAAGCGCCTTCCGAAACCCCGTCCGACGCCTCGGCGCAAGGCGACAATGCCTTTCCGGTCGGCGTGGTGACCGTGCGCCAGACCCTTCAGGTCAACCGTCACAGCCTGACCGGCACGATCCAGGCCCTCGACAGCTTTTCCGCCGGGTTCCGGGACGGGGGTCGCGTGATTTCGGTCCTGGTGGACGTGGGCGATGTGGTGCGCGTCGGGGAGCAGATCGCCCAGATCGACCCGACCCAGGCGCAGGCCAGCCTGAATTCCGCCCAGGCGACGCTGGACGCCGCCGAGGCGTCTCTGGTGCAATCGCGTCAGGCACAGACCCGCGCTTCGGGCCTTCTGGAACGCGGTTCCGGCACCCAGGCGGATCTGGATTCCGCGACCGAAGCCTATCTGACCGCTCAGGCCTCCCGCGATCAGGCGGCTGCCCAGCTCGAAGCGGCGCAGCAGACCATGGAAGACACTGCCCTGACCGCGACCGAGGATGCCATCGTGACCGAACGCTCTGCCGAACCGGGGCAGGTGGTGGGCGCGGGCCAATCCATCGTGACCCTCGCCAGCCTGGAGGGCCGTGAAGCGGTGTTCTACGTGCCCAACCTGCCCGAACTGGACGAGGTCATGGGGATCGACGCCCGGCTGACCCCTCTTGGCGGCGGCGACGGGGTCAGCATGCCGGTGACCGAGATCTCTCCGGTCGTTGCCTCCAACGGAACGGTGACGGTCAAGGTTGCCATCGAAGGCGATGCGGCGCGGCGCTTTATCATCGGGGAACCGGTGATCGGTGAATTGACCACCGAAAGCGAACCCGGCATCAGCATCCCCTGGACGACATTCAATGCAACGCAGGAGGGCCCGGCGGTCTGGGTTTATGACCCAGAAACCGGACAGGTCCACCTGCAGCAGATCACCATCGGGCGCTATCGGTCCAGCACCATCGAAGTCGCTTCGGGGCTGGACGATGGTGATCTGATCGTCACCGCCGGATCGCATGCCCTGTATCCCGGCCGCCACGTGGTGGTGAAGGAGTCCGCTGAATGACCATGCTGCGTTTCGGGCAAAGGATGACGCTTTGCCTTGCTGTCCCGCTCTCCCTTGCTTTGGCCCTTGCCACGACCCTGCCGCCGCCCGCCGTAGCGCAGGAAGAGGTCGCGGCCCCAATGCCGCGTCCGGTGGTCACCGAAATCGTCTCGGCCGACCCGACCCGCCAGCGCGACTTTTCCGGCGAAATCGAGGCCGCCCATGAGACCGAACTGGCCTTCCAGACCATCGGTCGGATGTCGGAACTGAATGTCTCGCCCGGCGATGTCGTCGAAAAGGGCGCCGTGCTGGCGCGGCTTGACCGGGTCTCGCTGCAACAGGATCTCGATTCGGCTCAGGCCGCGGTCAGATCGGCGCAGGCCCAGGCGGAATACGCCCGGACAAGCTATTCCCGCGCCCGTGCGCTGAGCGAACGCGATATCACCACACAAGAGGACGTCGAGGCCGCGAAGGCAGGTCAGGATTCCGCCAATGCGCAGCTTCTGGCCGCCAAAGCCAGCCTTGCCGGCGCCCAGGAGGCGCTGAGTTACGCCACCCTGATCGCCCCCGAGGCCGGTGTCGTGCTGGAAACGCCGGTCGAACAGGGCACCGTGGTCTCGGCCGGGACCACCGTCGTCACCCTGGCCGACCAGAATGATCGCGACGCGGTCATCGACGTGCCGGCGGAGTTCATCGCCGTCCTGCCGCCCGATGCGCGGTTCCGGCTGGTCGGACTGGAAAATTACGAACAGGCCGTCGAGGCACGGTTGCGCCTTGTCGAACCCGTCGCGGATGACACGACCCGGGGCCGCACCCTGCGCCTGACCCTGGACGAGGCCCCCAGCCAGTTCCGGCTCGGCAGCCTGGTGACCGCGACCTATATCGCCGGAGACAAGCCGTTGATGACCCTGCCCGAAAGCGCGCTTGTCGACCCGGACGGGGCGGCATCGGTCTGGCGGGTCACCACGGAGGCTGACGGTACCCGCCATGTCGCCAGCGTTGCGGTCACCCTTGGCTACCGGATCGCCTCGCGGGTCATCGTGACCGAAGGCGTCGGCCCCGGGGACGAGATCGTGGTACGGGGGGCGCATTCCCTCGAAGAAGGACAGGCTGTCGGACATCGGGCCGTCGGAGAAAGCATCGAATGACCAACAAGTTCAACCTTTCCGACTGGGCGCTGAAGCACAAGTCGTTCGTCTGGTACGTGATGATCGCCTCGCTGCTGGCGGGCTTGCTGTCCTATGCCTCGATGGGCCGCGAAGAAGACCCGAGTTTCGCCATCAAGGTCATGGTGGTGGGGGCCTCGTTGCCCGGCGCCACGGCCGAAGAGACTGTCACCCAGGTCACCGACCGCATGGAAAAGAAACTGCAGGAGCTCGACAGCCTGGATTTCACCGAATCCGTGACCTATCCGGGCGTCTCGGTGGTCCATGTGAACCTGCGCGCCGACACCAAACCCGACGAGGTGCGTCCGATCTGGCTTCGGGTGCGGCACATGATGTCCGACATCCAGAGCGAGATGCCGGATGAATTCGCGGGCTTTTCGTTCAACGACGATTTCGGCGACGTCTATGGCAATATCTTCGCCTTTACGGCTGACGGCTATTCGCCGCGCGAATTGGAAAGCTACGTAGAGGAAATCCGCACCGCGGTGCTGCAACTGGATGACAGCGGCAAGGTCGATCTGGTCGGCACCCGCGAACCGGTCGTCCATGTGGAATTTTCCAACACCCGGCTTGCCGCGCTCGGGCTGGATCGTCAGACGGTGCTGGACACCCTGGCCCAGCAGAACGCCATCGTTCCTTCCGGCATCATCCAGACGGGCGGCGAACAGATCCTGATCCGGGTCTCGGGTCAGTTTTCGACCGCGGATGAGCTTGCCTCGGCGCCGCTGCGCAGTGACGAGACCTATTTCACGCTTGCCGACGTGGCCGAGGTCACCGCCGGTTACGACGACCCGCCCTCTGAACTGATGCGCGTCGATGGACAGGAGGCCATCGGCCTGATCATCGGCATGCGCGAGGGCGGCAATATCCTCGATTTCGGCGAAAAGCTCGACACGCTGATGGAAGAGATGGTGCAGGATCTGCCCATCGGCATCGAAGTGCACCATGTCGCCAATCAGCCTCATGTGGTGGATGAATCGGTCAGCCACTTCGTGCGTGCCCTGGCCGAAGCGGTGGTGATCGTCCTGGCGGTCAGCTTCATATCGCTCGGGTTCCGGGCCGGTATGGTGGTGTCGCTGTCGATCCCGCTGGTGCTGGCCATGACCTTCGTCATCCTCGACACGATGGGGATCACCCTGCAACGTATTTCGCTAGGGGCGCTGATCATCTCGCTCGGGTTGCTGGTGGACGATGCGATGATCGCCATCGAAACCATGATCTCGCGGCTGGAACTGGGCGAAAGCCTGACCAAGGCGGCCTCTTATGCCTGGACCTCGATCGCGTTTCCGATGCTGACGGGGACACTGGTGACCGTGGCCGGGTTCATCCCCATCGGGCTGAACTCAAGCCAGGCGGGCGAATATACCCGGTCGCTGTTCTACGTGATCGCGATCTCGCTTGTGCTCAGCTGGGTTGTCGCGGTGCTGATGGCCCCGGTCCTTGGCACGACCTTCCTGCCCGAGAAGATGAAGCATGAACATGCCAAGGCGGGTGCGACGCGGCGCGGATTCCGCCGGGTGCTGATCCTGGCGATGCGGTTCAAGTGGCTGACGATCGGTGCGACCGTCCTGATCTTCGCGACCTCGGTCTACGGCATGAAATTCGTCGAACAGCAGTTCTTCCCCACTTCCGACCGGCCCGAGCTTCTGGTGGATATCACCATGCGCCAGAACGCCGATTTCGACGCGACCGACAGGGAAATCGCCCGCTTCGACGAATGGCTGGGCAACCAGGAAGAGGTCACCTATTGGTCGACTTACGTCGGGCGGGGCGCGCCGCGCTTCCTGCTGACACTGGACGCGCCGACCGCGACGCCGAATATCGGCCAGGTTGTCATCATGACGCCGGACCTGGATGCGCGGGACAGCCTGACCGCCAAGGTCCGCGCCTTCGACAAGACACAGCCCGATGCGGAATTCTTCCCCAAGAACCTGGAACTGGGCCCGCCGGTCGGCAAGCCGGTTCAGTATCGCGTCACCGGGCATGACCCGGAGGTGCTGCGCGATACGGCCCGAAACCTCGCGGCGGCGATTGGCGCCGATGATCGGCTGACCTCCATCACGCTGGACTGGAACGAACCCGCGCGGGTCGTTCGGGTGGTGCTGGACCAGGCGCGGCTGCGTCAGCTTGGCCTGACCCAGTCGGATGTGGCGCAATCGCTTTATCAGGTCTTCAACGGGTCCAGCGTGACGGACCTGCGTCAGGGCGACAAGCTGGTCGAGGTACTGGCGCGCGGGGTGGAAACCGACCGCAGTTCGCTCGATCTGCTCGAGAACCTGCAATTCGGGAATGCCGATGGCCTGCCGATCCCCCTGTCCGCCTTCGCGCGGCTGGAATGGACGCTGGAACAGCCGGTCATCAACCAACGCAACCGCGTGCCGACGATCACGGTCGAGGCGGCCGTGCTGGGCGACGACCAGCCCGACACCATCGTCACCGCCCTTGAACCGATCATTGAACAGTTCCGCGATGATCTGCCGGCCGGATACCGGGTCGTTGTCGGCGGGACGGTGGAATCCAGCGCCGACAGTCAGGCCCCGATCCTGGCGGTGGTGCCGATCATGGTGCTGATCATGCTGACCCTCGTCATGGTGCAGATGCAAAGCTTCCGCCTGACCTTCGTGGTCTTCGCCGTGGCGCCCCTGGGTCTGATCGGCGTGGTGGCGGCGCTGCTGGCGACGGGCGCACCGCTTGGCTTCGTGGCGGTCCTCGGGGTGCTGGCGCTGATCGGCATCCTGATCCGCAACTCGGTCATCCTGTTCCAGGAGGTCAAGGACCAGCTTGCCCTCGGCAAGTCCCGGTGGGAGGCGATCTACGAAGCCTCCGACAGCCGGGCCCGGCCGATCCTGCTGACCGCGGCGGCGGCGTCCCTGGCGCTGATCCCGATCTCGCGGCAGGTCTTCTGGGGGCCGATGGCGGTGTCGATGATGGGCGGTATCATCGCCGGCACGGTCATCACGCTGCTGTTCGCACCCGCACTGTATTGCGCCGTCTTCGGGGTGCGCCCGCCCAAGGATGGGGACAGGGCCCCCGCCTCATGACGGACTTGCGGATGGAAGCCGGTGCCTGCGACGGCGCGGAGCGGGACAGGGGGGAAGCCGGCCCTTCTTCCGCGATCGGAAGTGGGCACCCCAACGCCATCGGGTCGGAGGCGGGCAAGCCCGACCACCGCAAGCCCGACCACCGCAAGCCCGACCACCGCAAGGCCGTGGCGGCTGCCCGGCGTCAGCGCATGGAACGACGGCTGGTCGAGGCGGCGATCTTCGTGGTTGCCGCCCGCGGCTCCGAGGCGCTCAGCATTGATGACATCATCTCGGAGGCAGGAGTAGCGCGCGGCACCTTCTACAAGTATTTCGTCAACGTCGATCAGGTGCTTCTGGAAGCCAAGGGGATGCTGGGCGGCGAGATCATGCAACTGGTGCTGGATTCGACCCCGCCGGTGGAGGATCCCGCCGAAACGATGGCGCATTTCATCCTGAGTTTCTTCGCGACCTTCCGGCGCTATCCGTTGATGGGCGAATTCGTGGCCTGCACGGGGTTGGCGGCGTTGGATGATCCGGCCACGCTGACGGCGGCGGAGCAGTTCTTCGATGCGCTGGAGGCCCTGCTGGCGCTGGGGCGGGCCGCCGATCGTTTCATCGACATGCCGCCCGGGATAGCCTTCGATTTCATGCGTGTCGGCGTGGTGATGTCACTGCGACGGAGCTTGGCCGGCCACCCGCCGGACGACGCGGAAACGACGGCGGCGCTTCTGCGCCTTTATGGTGTTCCGGCACAGGATGCCGCGCGTCTCGGCAATCTGGAAGGCCGCTCGCTGGAAGCCCCGCAAGGGGGCTTGATCGAACGGTCCGAGAAAATCCGATGGAGCCGCCCGGTCGGCCTTGGCTTGTAGGGGGGGCGGGGGCTTTGAAACCGGGCCCGGCGCCTCTGGCAGGTCCGTGCCGGGATAGCTTGCAGAGTCGAAGCGCGACGTGCCCATAGCCGGTAGTCCTGATGCCGTGACCCAAACGAGGCCTCAGAACAGCCCTTCTTCCTTCGCGATCATCGCTGCCTGCGTCCGGTTCGACGCGCCGATCTTGCGATAGAGCGTCTTCATATGCAATTTCACCGTCGGTTCGCGGATATCGAGATCGCGGGCGATTTCCTTGTTGGACTTGCCTTGGGTCAGCCCCTGGAGAACCTCGTATTCCCGGCGCGACAGCTTTTCCGCCAGCGGATGCGTCGACTCGTCATCCCCCCCGCGCAGGAAGTCGAGCGGCGCATATTGTTCGCCCATGGCCATGAAGCGCACTGCATTGACCAGGGATTTGGCGGGCAGGGTCTTGGGCAGGAAACCGGCCGCGCCCGAGGCAAGGACCTGCTCGGCGATGTCGCGGCTCGCGGTGCCCGAGATGATTGCCACATGGGCCGCGCCGGGTTCCTTGGACATCACGTCCAGACCTTGCAGCCCATTCATCCCCGGCATGGTGAAATCCAGCAGCACCAGATCATATTTGGGGTTGTCACGGACCATGCGCAGCGCTTCGTCGAAATCCGGCGCAGTATCGGTTTCGAAACCGCTTTCGGACTGCATGAAAAGCACCAGCGTGTCCCGCAGAAGGTCATGGTCATCGGCGATCAGAATACGCATCTAAGTCTCGCTGCAAGTCGGCCGGATCGGCCTAGAAGGAGATTATGGGAAACTTTTGGGAAATACGACCCAATATTCAGACCGGTGTTTTCCGGGCGCTGGCAGGGACTTCGGTGGTACTTGCAGGCCCTGTCCAGGGGGCGCAGGACCATTTTCCGCGCTGGATCCTGTCTCAAGGTTCGGCCTGTGTCGCCGGCGCCCCCCGACCTATCCGAAAGGATAGGCGCGCCATGCCGATGACCCTTTGCGCCTACCCCGGACCAGGCGCCAGATCCGCCCGACGGTTTGCAAGGGAAACAGGTTCGCGCGGCATGCTGATCTTGGTTCCGAAATCCTGTCATGCGGCGCGCGTCGTTGGCGCCAAGGTCACGTTTTCGTGCAAACCGGCCCGACAACCCTGCGCCTTGCAGGGCGGGGCCGAAACGAGCATTTACGACCGGCACCTGCCTTGTCACACTGTATTCGACGAACTTGGCGAATCCGGACGCAGATCCGCACCATACCCCCAAGGGTTGTTCACCTGCTGCCGACCCGCCAGCCTGAAGGAAGGCCGATGAGCCTGATGGAAGACAACACCGCCGCGGCGCGGCTTTGGACGCGCGGCAGCGCGGCTGTCATCGTTTTTGTCTTCTGTGTCGGTCTGGTCGGCGGAATGGCGCTGCTGGTGCTGCGCGAGGTTGAAACCCTGAGCGGGTCGAACACCGATACCCTGCAATGGAGCATCGCTCAGGCGGATCTTGAGCTCATGCAGTTCCGTCTGGCCATCGAACAGTCTTCCGACAGCCCCACCAGCCTGCAAGAGGTCCGCCCGCGTTTCGATATCTTCTATTCGCGTTTCCGGACCCTGGAAGAGGGCCCGATCTACGAAATGATGCGCAATGCGCCCGAACTCGCGCTGCCACGCAGGCGGATCCAGGCATTTCTGGATTATACCGCGCCCTATATCGACGGCAGTGATGCTGCGTTGCGTGCGGCCTTGCCGCAAATCGAGGCGCGCGCCGACGAGGCGATGCAGGACGTCCGCGCGATGAGCCTGTCCGGGCTGTCGACCTACTCTCAGGTTGCCGATGGTCTGCGCGACGAGGTGGCCGCGACGCTGGTCCGTCTTGCCGCGGTGCTGGCCGTGGTGCTTGCCGGGCTGGTTCTTCTGGCAATGGCGCTGTGGCGTATCAACAGCCTGGCGCAACTGCGTTCTGCCGAGGTGCAGCGTACCGCCGGTCGGATGCAGACCATTGTCGAGACCTCTCTGGATGCCATCGTTCTAAGCGACGAGGCCGGCCGGATCCGGGAATTCAACAGTTCCGCCCAAAGCATCTTCGGCTATACGCGGGACGAAGCCCGCCAGGCGGACATGCTGGACCTGTTGTTCCCGCCGGAAAGCCGCGATGCCATCGTGCGCAATGCGGCCCGTTATTTCCAGGACCGTCGCGCCGATGCGCCGACCCCGGAACGCACCCTTGAGGTCCGCGCCTGCGCGCGGGGTGGGCGCAGTTTCCCGGCAGAAATGTCCTTTGACCGGGCCGACGGCGAAGATGGGCCGGTCTATGTTGCCTATATTCGCGATATTTCCCGCCGCAAGGCTGCCGAGGACGGTTTGACAGAGGCCCGCGACCGGGCGCTGGCCGGCGAACGCGCCAAGGCCGAATTCCTCGCCGTGATGAGCCACGAGATGCGCACGCCGCTAAACGGACTGTTGGGGACCATGCAATTGCTGCGCGACCATGACCTTGGCCCGAAGGAAACCGAGCTTCTGAATCGGATGCAGGCTTCCGGGCGGCTGCTTCTGGGGCTGGTGAACGACGTGCTGGACCTGGCGAAATTCGAGGCCGGCAAGCTGGTCGCGGAGCGCCAGCCGTTTTCCATCGGCCGGATGCTGGACCGGGTGGTGGAGACTACCGGCCCGATGGCTGCCGATCAGGGCAACAGGCTGCGCTGGCGCTGGGAAGGGACGCCGCAGGATGCGGTCTACGGCGATGTGCGCAGGCTGCGGCAGGTCTTGCTGAACCTGGTCGGCAATGCGTTGAAATTCACCCGCGACGGCCTTGTCGAGATCGAGGTCGAGATCGTCGGTCAGACCGAACCCGAGATCGAGATCCGGGTATCCGACACCGGGATCGGCATTTCCGAGACCGATCTGGACCGGATCTTCAACGATTTCGAGACACTGGATTCCTCTTACGCGCGCCAGGCCGGGGGCACGGGCCTTGGTCTTGGCATCGCGCGGCGCCTGACCGGGCTGATGGGCGGGACCATCGGGGCGGAAAGCGAGCCGGAAGAGGGCTCTCTTTTCTGGCTGCGCATCCCGCTGGAACCGGCCGACCCCGCCGAGGCCGAACGGATCGAGGTGCCTGCCCCGGCCCAGGCGGCCGCGTTGCCCGATGCGTCGGGCAGCCGTGCCGGGTTGTCGATCCTGCTGGTCGAGGATAACGAGATAAACCGCTTCGTGGCCCGCGCGATGCTGCAGGCGGACGGACACGAGGTGACCGAGGCGGTGGATGGCGCCGCCGGTGTGGCCGAAGCCGAGGCGCGGGTCTTCGATGTCATCCTGATGGATATTTCCATGCCGGTCATGGATGGCCAGGAGGCCGCCCGTCGCATTCGCGCCGGGGCCGGACCATCGGCGCGCACGCCGATCCTGGCGGTGACGGCCCATGCCCTGCCCGAAGAGGTGGCGCGATTCCGCGATTCCGGCATGGATCAGTGCATCTCCAAGCCGCTGGACCGCACCGAATTGCGCGATGCGCTCGCCGAGGTACTTCCCGCCGCCGCCGCTACGAAACGTGCCGATGCGGGGACGGATGAGGGCGCCGATGGCGTGGCGCCGGTCGCGGCCGATCCGGTCCCGCCAAAATTCGATCCGGCCGATCTGCTTGATACAGTCGTGCTGGGTCAGCTTTGGTCCGACATTCCCGAAGCGGCGCGGGACCAGCTTCTGCACCGTTTCCTTGAGGAAACGGAAGCCGAGGTCGCGCGTCTTGCCAGCGAAGGCCCCGCAGCAGACGGGATCGCGGCGCGGGCGCACAAGATCGCCGGAAGCTGTGCGGCCTTCGGGTTGCGCGGTCTTCGGCTGCGCCTGGCCGAGATCGAGACCATGGCGAAATCCGGTCCGGGCAAGGTCCCTGCGGACAAGCTACTGTCGCTTCCGGCGTTCTGGGCGGCCAGCCGCAAGGCGCTGCTGGACTGGGCCGCCATGGTGCATCACTCCGATTGACCGGGACGCAAGGCGGCCGTTGATCGGCACATTGCTCGGACACCGGCGAAACCGGGCGGGATGCAGCCGGTGCAGGCGTTTCCCCCTTGTGATTCGATCCGTTTGCGCCTGTGGACCTGTCCATATGGATAGGGGACTCTCCGGTTGGGGCCTCGGCCTGTCCACACGTGCCCGCGACCCGGACCGGCAGGAGACGTAGAAGGATGGCAACAGGCCCAAACCCGGGTCCATCCAAGGATCTTGCCATGACCCGTCTCGCCCGTTTCAGAATCGCTGCCACCCGTTTCGTCGGCCGCTCCGCGCGGTTCGTCGTTGCCGGGGCCGTGCTGGTGGTCACTGCAGCGATCCTCGCGTGGGGCGTTTCCGCCAGCGTCGTGGACAGTGTCGCGGTCATCGTTCCGGGCCTGCTGCTTTTGGCGGCAGGGATCGTCGCGCAGGGTTTCCCGCGCGCTCCGCAACCTGTTGCTGTCCGGGCGGCGCGCGACCGCTCGGCACGCGGAAGGCGTGAGTGATGGCGCCGCTCTTTTCCCAGCCACGCTTTTCGATCGTGCTGCCGTGCTGCAATGACGGGGCCGTCATCGCCGGCACGCTTGCCAGCATGGCGGCCCAACAGTACGGCGATTACGAATTGTTGGTGATCGAAACCGGCGCTTCCGAGGAAACCCGCAGAATCCTGACCGCAGCGGCCGCAGCGGACGACCGCATCCGTCTGGTCCGCAGTCCGGGTCTTAACCGCGCAGCCGCCCGCAACCGTGCGATCGACCTCGCGCGGGCAGAATTGCTGGCCTTCTGCGAACCGGGCGACAAGTTCGAACCCTACAAGCTGACCATCATGGACGAGGTCTTTGCAGCCTCCGAGATCGACGCGGCCTTTGGCCGGGTCGGTAGCTGGCGTGGCCCGCGTGGCCGCTGCCTGCCGGTCGATGCCCGCGGGGATCTGACGCTGGGACGGCTGATGCAGGACAATCCGGTGGTCACCCTGTCCAATCTCTGTGTCCGGGCGCCGGTTTTCCGGGCCAGCCACGGCTTCGATCCCGCTCTGGATTACCATGACGACATGGAATGGCTGATCCGGCTGGTCGGCGGAGGCTATCGCGTCGTGCCGGTCGAAGCGCCGGTGACCCAGTTCAGCCTGGCCGATTCGCGTCTGTCGGGGGATCTGGGCGGGCTGTGGCGCGGCCGCGATGCCGTGCGGCAAAGCGCGCATCGCTTTGGCCAGCAGACCGATCCGCGCAACGAGGCCACGCATCTGCGCCTGTTGGCACATCGGGCCCTTTGCAGTGGCGTCCGGGGCCGCACCGCGTTGAAATATGCCCTGGCCGGGATCGGCACCAGCCCGCGTGGATATTTCTCGGATCCGCGCGGCGGCGTCGGGACCTTGCTGGGCTGCCTTGTCTCCATGATCCTGCCCGCCGGCCTGCGCCGCGCGCTGTTCTAGGGAGCGGTTGTCGTGGTCTGGGTGATCGCACCAATCTGCGATGCGGGACTGCCGTTCAGGCATGCCCTGCAACGCCGAATCTTCCAGACCCATGGCGTGTTCGCCATTCTGCCTTGCCGCGAGACGTCCGAGGACGAGGCATCAGAATAGCCGGACCGCCGCTTGAAGTGCACCCCAACACGCTGCTCATGCGGATCCCCATACCGGTCTGGCCAACTCGGCCCGGAAGTTCCCTCGGATTTCCGGGCCCTTTTTCTGTCCATGCGCGCGCTTGCCGGGTGTCGTCTGCAGCCCGGGTGTGGCGCGCCCTGCGGTGCCTGCTTCAGGTTCCGGTTGTGAAGACATGTTGTTAAGGCAGGGGCGAAACGGATAGCATCGCGGCCAACCCGCCCGCCGTCGCCCTGCCTGACAGACAGGGTGTGCACAGGATCAGAGACATGACCGACGAGACTCCGAAAGAGCCTGCCCCACTCGGATCCGCCAAGCCCGAATGGGCGCTGACCCGCCGGGATCTGCGGGCTAGGGACCGTGCGGCGGACAGCCGGGCACCGGGCCAGATCGCGCCGAAACGCCGACGCTGGCTGATTGCGCTGCTGTTGCTCTTGGCGCTGGTCGTCGCCGCAGGCCTCTGGCTGCGCGGGCAGGCGCCGCTGGCAGAGGGGGAGCCTGCCGTCGCAACCACACCCGAAGGCGGCGACCGCCGGTTGATCCTGCAAGTCACGCCCGACGAGTTGATCGAGGTCCAGCCGCTGCGACTGCGGGACACGGTCAAGGTCACCGGATCGCTGGCCCCGCAACGCCAGGTCCATATCGCGGCCGAAGTTTCCGGCCGGCTGGAGGAGGTCTTCTTTCGGGCAGGGGACAATGTGCCGGAAGGCGCGCAACTGGTGCAGGTCGATATCGAGACCCTGCGCAACCAGTTGGAGCAGCAACGCGCCACGACCGAGGCGACACGGGCGCAGCTGACCCTGGCGCAGAACCAGCTGGAACGGACCCGCAGTCTGGTCAACCGCGGACTGACGGCGTCGTCCGAACTGGAAATCGGGCAGGCAGGCGTCGATCAGCTGACCGCCAGCCTCGCCGCGCAGAACAAGCAGGTGGAAACCGCACAAAGCTCTCTGCGTCATGCGGAGATCGCGGCGCCCTTTGCTGGCATGATCTCGGAACGGCTGGTGGATCCGGGGGCCTACGTGGCGCCGGGGGCGGAGCTGATGACGCTCGTCGATCTCAGCCGGATGGAATACGAAGCCGCGGTGCCGGTGCGCTACGCGCCCCAGATGCGGGCCGGCCAGAATGTCGAGGTCACGGTCGAGGGCATCGGGGACGCGAAGGTTCTGGGCCAGATCGACCGCATCAGCCCGGTGGCGATTGCCGGCACCCGGATGCTGCCGGTCTATGTGGTGATCGACAACGCCGACCTGCGCCTGCGCGGCGGCATGTTCGCGGCGGGCGAGCTGATCCTTGAGGAAAAGCGCGATGCCATCGGCCTGCCCTTCGCGGCGGTGCATCAGGATGACAGCGGCAGCTATGTGCTGCGCAAGGCCGGCGACCTGATCGAGCGGGCCGATGTCGGGATCGCCCGCACCTGGGATGGTGGTCGCATGGTCGAGATCGCCAGCGGCCTTGCCCCCGGTGACGTGATCGTCGGCGCGGCGCTGGAACAATTGCGCCCCGGTGCGCAGGTCCAGATCGTTGGGGAATAGGCGATGATCCTGACCCGCATCTCGGTCAATCAGCCGGTCTTTGCCACCATGATGATGGTGGCCATGCTGGTCATCGGCCTGTTTTCCTATCAGCGCCTGCCGGTCGAACAGCTGCCCAATGTCGATTTCCCCATCGTCGCCGTGGTCACCGCCTATCCCGGCGCCACACCCGAGGCGGTCGAGGCCGATATCGTCAAGCCCATCGAAGACGCCGTTTCGACGCTGTCGGGTATCGATTCCATCCAGAGCACCGCGCAATCCGGTTCCTCCCTCGTGTTGCTGCAATTCGACCTCGAAATCGACAGCGCTGCCGCATCCCAGGACGTGCGCGAGAAGGTCTACCAGATTTCCAACGCCTTCCCGGAGGCCGCCGAGCAGCCGCAGATCCTGCGGTTCGACCCCAACGAACTGCCGGTCCTGTCGATCGGAATCTCGTCGCAGATCCTGTCGCCGGGCGCCCTGACCCAGTTGACGGAAGACTACATCGCGACTCGTCTGGCCAATATCAGCGGCGTCGGGCGGGCCTCGGTCGTCGGGGGTCTGCCGCGAGAGGTGCAGGTGCTGATCGACCCGGACCGGCAGGCCGCACTGGGTATCGGCGTGGTCGAGGTCACCAATGCGCTCACGGCGGAAAACAACGACCTGCCGGCGGGCAGCATCACCGAGGGCAGCTATCGGCAATCGGTGCAGGTCGAGGGCCGCATCCAGTCCCTGCGCGATTTCGATGACATCATCGTGGCGCGGCGCGGGGGACAGCCGGTGCGGCTGGGCGATGTGGCGCGGATCAACACCGACCTTGCCGAAGCCGACAGCCTGGCGATGATCAACGGCCGGCGCGCGCTGGCCGTCGACGTGGTCAAGACGCAGGGCGCCAATACCGTTGGCGTGGCCGAGGCGGTGCGCGCCGAGGTCGCCAGGATGTCGGATGAGCCGCAGTTTCAGGGCGTGAAGCTCGAGGTGCTGCGTGACAATGCGGTGCCGGTCGAACAAAGCTTTGCATCCGTGCAATCCATGCTGATCGAGGGCGCGCTGCTGGCCACGGCCATTGTCTTTCTGTTCCTGAACTCCTGGCGCTCGACCGTGATCACCGGGCTGACCCTGCCGATCGCGGTGATCGGCACCATGGCGGTGATCTATTTCCTGGGCTTCACGCTGAACATGATGACGATGATGGCCCTGTCCCTGTCGGTCGGCCTGCTGATCGACGACGCCATCGTGGTGCGCGAGAATATCATGCGCCACCTTCACATGGGCAAGAGTCATCGGCAGGCCGCGCTTGATGGCACCAACGAGATCGGGCTGGCGGTATTGGCCACCACCCTGTCGATCTGCGCGGTCTTTCTGCCGGTCGCCTTCATGGACGGGATCATCGGGCGGTTCTTCCTGCAATTCGGAGTGACGGTGTCGGTCGCGGTGCTGATTTCGCTGTTCGTCTCTTTCACGCTGGATCCGATGCTGTCTTCGGTCTGGTATGATCCAGCGGCGGAACCGGACCTGCGACGCGGCCCCGTCGGGCGGGCTGTGGCACACTTCGACCGGTTCTTCGACCGGATCGGGCGGCGCTATGAAACCCTGGTGCGGTGGAGCCTGCGTCACCGACCTGCGACCCTTGGCCTGGCGCTGGCCGCCTTTGCCGGCGGGCTCATGCTGTTCCCGTTGGTCGGGGCGGAATTCGTGCCCGCTTCGGACAATTCCGAGATGCAGATCGAACTGGAAACCCCGGTCGGTTCGACCATGGACCGCACAGCGGCCAAGGTGACCCAGGTCGATGCCCTGCTGCGCGGTTTCCCCGAAATCACCGGCACCTATGCCACGGTCAATTCCGGCAGCCAGAACGGCGACAATATCGCCACGATCTATGTCCGGCTGACCGACCCGCATGACCGCAATCTGACGCCCGGCCAGCTGACCGGCCCGATCCGCGACGCCCTGGCGTCCGTTCCCGGTGCGCGTTACACCGTCGCCGCCGATCCCGGCATCGGCGGCGTCGCAGCGCCGGTGCAGATCAAGATCTTTGGCGATAACCTGATGGTACTTGGCCGGCTTGCGGATGAGTTGGCCGGGGATATCGCCGACATCGACGGGCTGGTGGATATCCGCACCTCGCTGGACGAACCGCAGCCGACTTTGGCGATCCGTATCGACCGTGACGCGGCTTCGGATCTTGGCGGCAGTCTCAGCAATGTCGGGAATGCACTGAGCCCGATGCTGGGCGGGACGACCGTTTCGGACTGGCTGGACCCGCAGGGCAACAATCTGGACGTCACGGTGCGACTGCCGGCCGAGTTTCGCGACGATCCCGGTGTGCTGGGCGCGTTGCCCATCGTGTCGACCGCCAATGGGGCCGGGGTGATCCGGCTGGATCAGGTGGCACAGGTCGTGCGCTCCGAAGGGCCGGGCGAGATCACGCGCGAGGACCGCCGCCGGTCGGTCAAGGTGACGGCCAATCTGGTGGATCGCAACGTCGGCGAGGTCACCGCGGCGCTGAACGACCGGATCGCGGCCCTGTCGGTGCCCGCCGGCTATAGTGTCGGCATGGGCGGTGACGCCGAAGATATCGCCGAAACCAGTGCCTCGGCGGCGGCGGCCCTGATGCTGGCGGTGATCTTCATCTATCTGGTGCTGGCCTCGCAATTCGGCAGCTTCCTGCAGCCCTTCGCCATCATGTCTTCACTGCCGCTGGCGCTGATCGGGGTGATGCTGGGCCTGCTGCTCGGGGGCTCGACCCTCAACATGTTCTCGATCATCGGGTTCATCATGCTGATGGGACTGGTGGTCAAGAACGCCATTCTGCTGGTCGACAACGCCAATCAGCGCGTCGCGGAAGGACTGCACCTGTTCGATGCCCTGGTCGAGGCCGGGCGCACGCGGTTCCGCCCGATCGTGATGACCACGCTGGCGATGATCTTTGGCATGCTGCCGCTGGCGCTGAACATCCACGGCGGGTCGGACCAGAACGCACCGATGGCCCATGCGGTGATCGGCGGGCTGATCTCTTCTTCGCTGCTGACGCTGGTCGTGGTGCCGGTGATCCTGACTTATGTCGACAGCTTTGCCAGGCACATGGCGCGGCTGCTGCCCAAGGCGCCGGATCACGGGTGAAAGGACCCTTGCCGGGGCCAGAGAGGGCAGGAAACCCTGTCCGAAGCGAAGATTCCTTAGTGAAATCCCAAAAATGACGCAGTTGGCGTCGTCAAAGGTTACCAGTCGTTAACACATTGGCGCCAATCTCTCTCCCTAGCGGCAGATCCGCTATCGCAGGGGAGCGGTTCATGAGTAAATATTCGGTCCATACAGGTATCTACGTTTCCGGCCCATATCGGGACGCGGGCTTTTCTCCGGGCTTGGTGCAGCCGGCTGGACGGGGATACGCGGTGCAACATGCAGACGGTCCGCAGGCGGATGTTGTCCAGGCGGGGGGCCGTGACGGGATGGCGGGCAGGGGTCTGGTCCTGGCCACCTTCTGCGGGTTGATCGGGCTGGTCCTTGCGACCCTGACCTTTGTGGCGGGCGGTGGTCTGCTTCTGGCCGGGTTGGTGCATTTCATCACCACGCCGCTGGCGGTCGCGCTGGCCTATCTGATGTTCCTGCGCCATCGGGACTGATCTTTGCAGCCGCAAGGGGCTTCACGAAATAGCGAGGTCCGGTATCCCGCATAGGCAGAAAGTCCTCCTTGGGTCAAAGTGGCGCCATCACTTCCCGACACAGAGAGAGGGCCGGACATGACGCGACTGACCGCCAGAGACTTCAACAAGGATCTGCTTGAGCTTTACGACTTCTACGCCCACGGCAAGATCAGCAAACGGGATTTCCTGGAACGGGCCGGGCGTTATGCCGTCGGTGGTCTGACCGCCGCCGCGATTCTGGACCAGATGAAGCCGGATTACGCGCTGGCCGAACAGGTTTCCTTCACCGATCCCGACATCGTGCCGGAATACATCACCTATCCTTCGCCCGATGGGCACGGAGAGGTACGCGGCTATTTCGTGCGTCCCGCCAATGCCACGGGGCCGGTTCCGGCGGTGGTGGTCGTGCACGAAAACCGCGGCTTGAACCCCTATATCGAAGATGTCGCGCGGCGCCTGGCCAAGGAAGGCTTCATCGCGCTGGCGCCCGACGGGCTGTCGTCGGTCGGTGGCTATCCCGGCAACGACGAAGAGGGCCGCGAACTGCAGCAGCAGGTCGATGGCGAGAAGCTGATGAATGACTTCTTTGCCGCGATCACCTTCCTGATGGACAGCGATCTGACCACCGGCAAGGTCGGGATCACCGGCTTCTGCTATGGGGGTGGCGTGGCCAATGCCGCCGCCGTCGCCTTCCCCGAACTGGGGGCCGCCGTGCCCTTCTACGGTCGCCAGCCCGCCGCCGATACCGTGTCCCGGATCGAAGCGCCGCTGCTGATCCATTACGCCGGGCTTGATGATCGGGTGAACGCCGGCTGGCCGGATTACGAGGCCGCGCTGCAGGCCGAGGGCAAGACCTACGAGGCCTATGTCTATCCGGACGTGAACCACGGCTTCCACAACGATTCGACGCCCCGCTATGACGCGGAAACCGCCGAGCTTGCCTGGTCCCGGACCATCGACTGGTTCAATACCCACCTCAGCTGACGGTCAGGGGGCGGGTCCGGCCCGCCCCCTTGTCCTGCTACTTCTTCTTCATCGCATCCAGCAGGGCGGCGCCAAAGGCCCCGGTGCTGTCGGATTTCGCCGGGCTGCTCGACATCTTGCCGCCCGAAGCCTTGCCGCGCGGCCCACTGCTCTTGGTTCCGCTGCCCTTGGCCCCGCGCCCGCCGGCCCCATTTCCGCTATCCCGCGATTTGCGATCCTCGCGGGCCGAGGCGCCGCCATCTTTGCGCATGGTCAGGGCGATGCGCTTGCGCGGCACATCGACCTCGGTCACCGTGACCTTGACCACATCGCCGGCTTTCACCACTTCGTGCGGGTCCTTCACGAAGCGATCGGCAAGCTGGCTGACATGGACCAACCCGTCCTGATGCACCCCGATATCGACGAAGGCCCCGAAGGCGGCGACATTTGTCACCGTGCCTTCCAGCACCATGCCGGGTTTCAGATCAGTGATCTCTTCGACGCCATCGGCGAAACTGGCCGTCTTGAAGCTGGGTCGGGGGTCGCGACCGGGCTTTTCAAGTTCGGCAAAGATGTCGCGCACCGTTGGAAGGCCGAAGCCGCCGCTGACGAATTCCTCGGCCCGCAGCCCCTTCAGCGCGGTGTCGTCGCCCATGATGGCGCGCAGGTCGCGACCGCAGGCCGAAACGATGCGGCGCGCCAGGCCATATGCCTCGGGGTGGACCGATGAGGCATCAAGCGGCTCTTCCCCGTCCCGGATGCGCAGGAAACCGGCGCATTGTTCAAAGGCGCGCGGGCCAAGGCGCGAGACGTCCTTCAACTGCTTGCGCGATTTGAAGGCGCCAAAGCTTTCGCGGTGCGCCACGATGCTTTCGGCCAGCGTCGCGCCAAGGCCCGAGACATGGGCCAGCAGCGGCGCCGAGGCGGTATTCAGGTCAACCCCGACCGCGTTCACCGCATCCTCGACCACCGCTTCGAGGGATTTCGACAGCTTGTGCTGATCGACGTCGTGCTGGTACTGGCCGACACCGATGCTTTTCGGTTCGATCTTGACCAGTTCGGCCAGCGGGTCCTGAAGCCGCCGCGCGATCGACACCGCGCCGCGCAGCGACACGTCGAGCCCGGGGAATTCCCGCGCCGCCAGTTCCGAGGCGGAATAAACCGAGGCGCCGGCTTCGCTGACCACGACCTTGGTCGGCTTGGCGACATGATCAGGCAGCATCTTCAGCGTCTCGACCACCAGCTTTTCGGTCTCGCGCGAGGCGGTGCCATTGCCGATTGCGATCAGCTTCACCCCGTGTTTCGCGATCAACGACAGGATGGCGTGCTGCGCGCCCTGCACATCCTTGCGGGGCTGAAACGGATAAAGTGTCTCGGTCGCCAGCAGCTTGCCCGTGGCATCGACCACCGCCGCCTTGACCCCGGTGCGGATGCCTGGATCCAGCCCGAGGGTCGGCATCGACCCGGCCGGAGCCGCCAGCAGCAGGTCCTTGAGATTGCGGGCGAAAACCGCGATTGCCTCTTCCTGGGCGCGGGCGCGCAGGTCCCCCAGCAGGTCCAGCGTCATCGACAGGCTCAGCTTCACCCGCCAGGTCCAGCCGGCCACCTTGCGCAGCCACAGGTCACCGGGCGCGGTGCCGCGGATATCAAGGCGCGCAGCCACCATGTCGACGGGGCGGTCGGCGGCGTCTTCGGGCGGCGCGATTTCCAACGTCACGATGCCTTCGTTCGAGGCCCGCATCATCGCCAGCGCGCGGTGCGAGGGCACCTTGCTCCAGGTTTCGGCATGGGCGAAATAATCCGAAAACTTGGCGCCCTCGGCCTCTTTTCCGGGGACGACCCTGGCGCTCAGCACCGCTTCGCGCTGCATCCAGACCCGCAGGTCACCGACGAGGCCCGCGTCCTCGGACAGCCGTTCGGTCAGGATGTCGCGGGCGCCGTTCAGGGCGGCTTTCACATCCGCGACAGCCTCGGTCACATAGGCGGCGGCAAGGGTTTCGGGATCGGCGGCGCGCCCGGCAAGGATTGCCTCGGCCAGCGGTTCCAGCCCGTTTTCCCGTGCGATCATCGCCTTGGTGCGGCGCTTGGGCTTGTAGGGCAGGTAGATGTCTTCCAGCTGCGACTTGGTCTCGGCCCCGGCGATGGCGCGGGCCAGGTCGGGGGTCATCTTTTCCTGGGACGCGATGCTTTTGACGATGGCCGCGCGTCGGCCTTCGAGGTCGCGCAGGTAGGACAGGCGTTCAGCCAGGTTGCGCAGCTGCGTGTCGTCCAGCCCGCCGGTCGCTTCCTTGCGGTAGCGGGCGACGAAGGGCACGGTCGCGCCTTCGTCCAGCAGCGCGACCGCTGCGGTGACCTGTTCGGGGCGGGCCGCGATTTCGGTCGCGATCAGGCGGGCGATGCGGGGCGAAGCCTCGGTGGCGGCGTTGCTCATGGGGGATCCTCCGGTGCTGGAAGATCCTTCTAGCCCTGCGCCGGGGTGCCGCCAAGCCCCTGCGGTATCCCCCCGCGCAGCGCTGCCGAAGAACTGCCGATGGGACAGGCATTTGCCCTCGGGCAGAGTCGGGAAACACGCGACAGGACGCCGATCTGTTTGTAGGGTCGTGTTAAACGTGAAAACGTGATTGCAAATTATCAGAACGGGCGGACCCATGGCGATCAAAGCGGCGATTCACCACGTAACCCATTACAAATACGACCGTCCGGTCACATTGGGGCCGCAGATCATCCGCCTCAGACCGGCGCCACACAGCCGCACCAAGGTGATTTCCCATTCGCTGAAAGTCACGCCCAAGGATCACTTCGTGAACCTGCAGCAGGACAGCTACGGCAACTGGATGACGCGTTTCGTCTTTCCCGAGCCGGTGCGTGAGTTCAAGATAGAGGTCGATCTTGTCGCGGACATGACGGTCTTCAATCCCTTCGACTTCTTCGTCGAGGAATTCGCCCAGAAATGGCCGTTCAAGTACCCCAAGGATATCCGCAAGGACCTGTCGATCTACATGAAGAAAGAGCGCATGGGCAAACGCCTGCGCAAGTTCATGGAGACGATCGACATGTCCGAAGGGCAGCCGACGGTCGACATGCTGGTGGCGCTGAACATGCGCCTGTCCCAGGAAATCGAATATACGATCCGCATGGAACCCGGCGTGCAGACGCCCGAGGAAACCTTCAAGTCGGGCTTCGGCTCCTGTCGCGATACCTCGTGGTTGCTGGTGCAGATCCTGCGCCGTCTCGGGCTGGCCGCGCGGTTCGTCTCGGGCTACCTCATCCAGCTGAAACCGGACCTCGAGGCGCTGGATGGCCCCTCCGGCACCGACAAGGATTTCACCGACCTGCATGCCTGGTGCGAGGTCTATCTGCCCGGCGCGGGCTGGGTCGGTTTCGATCCGACTTCGGGTCTGCTGACCGGGGAAAGCCATATCCCGCTGGCCGCCACGCCGCATTACAACAACGCCTCGCCGATCTCGGGCGGCTTTGCCTCGGACGGCCCGCCCGAGGTCGAGTTCGAATTCGAGATGGAGGTCACGCGGGTTTCCGAACATCCGCGCATCACCAAGCCCTTCTCCGAAGAGGCCTGGGAAGAGCTGGATCGCCTTGGCCACCAGGTCGACGAAGCCATCGAGACGGCCGACATGCGTCTGACCATGGGCGGCGAGCCGACCTTCGTGTCGATCGACAACTTCGAGGCCGATGAATGGAACACCGCTGCCGTCGGCCCTGAAAAGCGTGCGCTGGCCGATGACCTGATCCGTCGCCTGCGCGACCGCTTCGCCCCCGGTGGCTTCCTGCATTACGGGCAGGGCAAATGGTATCCGGGCGAAACCCTGCCGCGCTGGACCTTCTCGCTGTACTGGCGCCGGGACGAAGAACCGATCTGGAAGAACCCCGACCTGATTGCCCGCGAAAAGATCGACGACGGCACCGATGTGACGGTCGAGGATGCCGCGATCTTCCTGCGCGAAATCGCCGCCGAGCTTGAGGTCTCGCCCGATCACGTCGTGGCCGCTTACGAGGACCCGGCGGAATGGATCCTGAAGGAAGCCCAGCTTCCCGACAATGTCTCGCCGGAAAACTCAAAGCTGAAGGATGCCGAAGAACGTCACCGGCTGTCGAAGGTGTTCGAACGCGGGCTGACCAAGGCATCGGGGTATGTGTTGCCGGTGCAGCGCTGGCAGAACCGCGCGCGGGCGGAAAAGTGGATGTCCGAAGTTTGGAAATTCCGCCGTGGGCACCTGTTCCTTGTGCCCGGTGACAGCCCGGTGGGCTACCGTCTGCCGCTGGGGGCGCTGCCCTTCGTGCCGCCGGCGGACTTCCCCTATATCAATCCGACCGATCCGACCGAGGACCGCAATGACCTGCCGGTCTTTGAGCGCAGCGTCGAGGCCGAGGGCCATCCGTCGGGGGCCGAGGCCCGCGCCATGGCCCGTGCGCAGGCCCGCGCGATGTTCCGCGCCGCGCAGGATCAGGGCGATCAGGTCGAACAGACCATCGTCGACGATATCACCGGCGCCGTGCGCACCGCGATTTCGGTCGAGCCGCGCGAGGGCAAGCTGTGTGTCTTCATGCCGCCCGTGGTCGATGTCGAGGATTACCTCGAACTGGTCGCCATGGCCGAGGATGCCGCGGAAAAGCTGGGCCTGCCGGTGCATATCGAAGGCTATGCCCCGCCGCATGACCCGCGCCTGAACGTGATCCGGGTCGCCCCCGATCCCGGCGTGATCGAGGTCAACATCCATCCCGCGTCCAACTGGGACGATTGCAAGGCGATCACCAATGCCGTCTACGAAGAGGCGCGCCAGTCGCGTCTGGGCGCCGACAAGTTCATGATCGACGGGCGCCACACCGGCACCGGCGGTGGCAACCACGTGGTCGTGGGCGGCGCGACGACGAACGATTCCCCCTTCCTGCGGCGGCCCGATCTGCTGCGCTCCATGGTGCTGCACTGGCAGCGGCATCCGTCGATGTCCTACCTGTTCTCGGGCATGTTCATCGGCCCGACCAGCCAGGCCCCGCGGGTCGACGAAGGCAGGGCCGACAACCTATACGAGCTGGAAATTGGCCTGTCGCAGATCCCCGCACCGGGGCAGGGGGTGCCACCGCTGCCATGGCTGACCGACCGGCTGCTGCGCAACCTGTTGACCGATGTGACCGGAAACACCCACCGGGCCGAGATCTGCATCGACAAGATGTTCTCGCCCGATGGGCCCACGGGGCGGCTTGGCCTGGTGGAATTCCGCGGTTTCGAGATGCCGCCCGACCCGCGCATGTCGCTGGCCCAGCAATTGCTGATCCGCGCCCTGCTGATCCGTTTCTGGCAAAACCCGATCACCGGCGACTTCACCCGCTGGGGCACCACGCTGCATGACCGTTTCATGCTGCCGCACTTCCTGTGGACGGACTTCCTTGATGTGCTGGGCGATCTGCGCCGCCACGGTTTCGACTTCCGCCCCGACTGGTACGAGGCCCAAGCCGAGTTCCGTTTCCCCTTCTGTGGCGAGGTCGAATACGACGGCGTGCATCTGGAACTGCGCCAGGCGCTGGAACCCTGGCATGTGCTGGGTGAAACCGGTGCGATCGGCGGCACGGTGCGCTATACTGACAGTTCGACCGAACGGCTTCAGGTCAAGCTGCAGACCACAGATCCAAGCCGCTATATCGTCACCTGCAACGGGCGCCGCGTGCCGATGGCCACGACCGAGACCTCGGGGGTTTCGGTCGGCGGCATCCGCTACAAGGCTTGGCAGCCGCCAGAGGCGATCCACCCGGTAATCCCGGTCCACACGCCGCTGACCATCGACATCTTCGACAGCTGGTCGAACCGCGCCATCGGGGGGTGCACCTATCACGTCGCACACCCCGGGGGCCGCAATTACGAGACCTTCCCGGTTAATGCCAACGAAGCCGAGGCGCGCCGTCTGGCCCGGTTCGAGGATCGCGGCCATACCCCCGGCCTCTATCTGCCGCCGCAGGAGCTGAGCCGTGGGGAATTCCCGATGACCCTTGACCTGCGCCGCGCTCCGGGCGTCTAAGGGGCCGGACAGAGGGCCGGTTTGGGCGGGCCCGGCAGGGCGGGTCGGAAGGATCGGCCGGAAATAACCGGGGTGGGGCTGCGCGGCAGCCTCCGCGCCGGAAAAGATGGACCCGTGGCCTTTGGGCTGCGGGCCATTGTGTTAAAAGGGGCCGACGGCTCTGTCCGGTGCCGATGGGGCGCTGCGCGGGGTCTGGCCGACGGGAAGGCGACACGATGAGCGGGGAGACAAGATACGATCCCGCCGGAAATCCGGTCGGGCAGGCCGCTGGCTCCTGCGATCCGCAGGGTCAGGCGGGCGATCCCTTCGCCGCGCCTCAGCAAGGCTATGTGTCGGGGGGGCAGCAATTCGGTGCCGACCCGATGCAGATGCAGCAGGGGCAGGGCGCGGATCAGTCCCAGACCCAGACCAGATCCTCGGGGGAACCGTCGCGTGCCTCGGCCCGCGCGCGCGCGCCGGACCGGCTGGCGGCGCTGCTGGCGGACTATCGGCCCCTGCCGGGCGTGGCAGACGAGTTGATGGACCGGCAGGGCAATATCCGCCCGGTCTGGCAGCCCTTCCTGCAACAGCTTGCTGGCTTGAGCGAAGATGACCTGGCCCAGTCCCAGGCCCGTGGCAGCCAGTACCTGCGCGACGCGGGCGTCTTCTTTCGCCATTACGGACCCGAGGACAGCCAGGAAGACCGGGACTGGCCGCTCGGCCACCTGCCGCTGCTGATCGACAGTGCCGAATGGCAGCGCATCGCCTCTGGCCTCGTGGAACGCGCCGACCTGCTGGAACGGATGATGCAGGATTTCTACGGTCCCAACACCCTGACCGAGCGCGGCATCATCCCGGCCGAGATCCTTGCCTCCAACCCCGAATGGTTGCGCCCGATGGTGGGGATGACCCCGGCGTCGGGGCATCACCTGCATATGCTGGCCTTCGACATCGGGCGCGGACCGAATGGCAAATGGTGGGTGCTGGGGGACCGGGCGCAGGCGCCGTCGGGCGCGGGTTTCGCGCTGGAAACCCGGATGGCCACGGCGCGGAGCTTCGGTGACATCATGGGGCGCAGCCATGTGCTGCGGCTGGCTGGGTTCTTCCGGGCCTTCCGCGATGCGCTGCTGGACCTGCGGGCCGAAGGCGACAGCCGGGTGTCGATCCTGACACCGGGGCCGCTGAACGACACCTATTTCGAACATGCCTATATTGCGCGCTACCTCGGTTTCCTGCTGGTGCAGGGCGAGGATCTGGTGATCCGGGATGGCCGGTTGATGGTCAATACCGTCGGCGGGCTCGAGCCCGTCTCAGTCCTGTGGCGGCGGCTGGATTCGGCCTGGCTGGATCCGCTGGAACTGCGCGAGGACAGCCAGATCGGCACGCCGGGCCTGTTGGGCGCGCTGCGCTCGGGGCGGCTGACGATGATCAATGCGCCGGGGTCAGGCGTGCTGGAAACACGCGCACTGATGGCCTTCATCCCGCGTATCGCGCGCGAATGGCTGGGCCGGGATCTGGCGATCCCCAATATCGCGACATGGTGGTGTGGCCAGCAGGCGGCGCGGGACTATGTCGCCCGCCACGGCGACCGGATGACGGTCGATGCGGCCCTGTCCACCAGCCTGCCCTTCGACAACAGCGCCGAGGTGGTGATCGGCGGCAAGCGCCCCGATGGCTCGCCCCCCGAAGCGGGCTGGCTGGAACGCGGCGCCGGGACGCTTGCCGCACAGGAGATCGTCTCGCTTTCGACGGCGCCGGTGCTGGTCGATGGCCGGCTTCAGGCCCGGCCCATGTCCCTGCGCGTGATGTTGGCGCGTACCGCGACCGGCTGGCAGGTCATGCCCGGCGGCTTTGCGCGGACCGGCCATTCGGCGGCCACGGCCGACCTGTCGGTGCAGCGCGGCGGGTCGGTAAGCGATGTCTGGGTTGTCGCGCCCCAGGCCCCGCCAGATGATACCCTTCTGGCCGCGACCGGCAGCCGGGCACTGCTGCCGCAACATGCCTCGCTGCCGGTGCGCGCGGCAGAAAACATGTTCTGGCTCGGGCGCTATTCAGAACGGGTGGAACACAAGATCCGGCTGCTGCGCGCCTATCACCTGCGGCTGGCCGAAAGCGGGCAGACCGGGCTGCCGCTGACCGGTTACCTGGCCGACAGCCTGGCAGCCATGGGCGTCGCCGTGGATCAGACCATGCCGGCGGGGCTGATGGGCGACATGCAGGCCACCATGGCCAGCGCCGGGCGCATCCGCGACCGGTTTTCCACCGACGGCTGGAACGCCCTGACCGACCTTGCGCGCACGGCCGAAAAGATCGGCCCACGCCTGCTGCCCGGCGACGATTGCGCCCGCGCGATGAGCGTGCTGCTGCGCAAGATCTCGGGCTTTTCGGGGCTGGTGCATGAAAACATGTACCACGGCACCGGCTGGCGTTTCCTGGCCCTGGGGCGGGCCATCGAACGGGCCTGGTCCACTGCGTTCATGCTGCAGCAATCCATCGCGCCGGAAGCCCCTGACGGCGCCTACGAGATCGTGATCGAGGCCGGGGATGCCAGCATGACCCACCGCCACCGCTATGCCAGCACGACACGGGAAAGCGTGCTCGATCTGCTGCTGCTGGACGAAGACAACCCGCGCTCGATCCTGAGTCAGGTGAACGAGATCCTCGGCCATCTTGCCGGGCTCGAGGACCTGCCATCCCCGGCGGGTCGCCCGGGGATGACCCGGATCAGACGCGCTGTGATGAAGTTGCAGGTGGATCTGTCGGTGACCGAGGCGGCCTCGGTCGATGCGGCCCGGATCGCCGGGATCGTCGCGGCGACGGGCGATTTCTCGGACCTGCTGGCGGATGCCTACCTGAGGTAACGATGCTATATTCCATAACCCTGCGCATCCTCTACCAGTACAACAGCCCGGCCGAGGTCGGGCGCCACCTGCTGCGGGTCACGCCGCTGCATCTGCCGGGTATCCAGATCCTGCGCAGCGCCCGCGTGACCTGTGACCCGGTGCCGTCCGAAACCCTTGTGCGGCGGGATTTCTTCGCCAATACCTGCACCGAGATTTCCTACCGCGACAGCCAGGACCGCACCATGTTCGAGATGCAGGCCGAGGTCGAGCGGCTGGAGCCGGAGCCGGGCATGGATGTCTCGCCCCGCCGTCCGGGGTTCCGGGGCGAGGTTCAGGGGGCGACGTCCCTGCACCCCCTGTCGCCGCAGCATTTCCTGCCCGCCTCGCCCCGTGTGCCCCGGCATGACGGGATCGCCGCCTGGGCCGCTGCGGCCGCGCGCGAGGCCGATACCGCCTTTGCCGCCGTGGATACGATCTGCGCCGCGCTTCACCGGGACATGACCTTTGATTCCACCGCCACGCTGGTCGATACCCCGATCGCCAGGGCCTTTGATCTGCGGCGCGGAGTCTGCCAGGACTTCAGTCATATCGCGATCTGCGCGCTGCGGTCGCTGGGTATTCCGGCGGGCTATGTCTCGGGCTTTCTGCGTACGCTGCCGCCCGAGGGGCAGGCCCGGCTTCAGGGGGCGGATGCGATGCATGCCTGGGTCCGGGCCTGGTGCGGCAAGGACATGGGCTGGGTCGAATTCGACCCGACCAATGCGGTGCTGGCGGGCAGCGACCATGTGGTCATCGCCTACGGGCGGGATTATTTCGATGTCGCCCCGGTCAAGGGCGCCCTTCGGATCGCCGGCGGCCAGAGCACCAGCCAGGCCGTCGACATGATCCGCATCGGGGAAGGCCGCTAGGCGGTCTTCGTCTCCGCCGAGGCCGCCTTGTAGGTGCGGTCATACATCGCCCGCAGGTGGTTTTCGACAGTGATGGGCGGGTATTTCGCCGTCTCACCGGCCGCGAGGCAGGTCGGGATACAGGCGACCTCGTGATCCTGCTGGCCGGTATAGAAGAACGGCACCGAATAGCGTTCCCGCCCCGAGCGGTTGATCACCCGGTGCAGCGTCGACCGGTAGGTGTCGTTGGTCCAGCGCGCGATCATGTCCCCGAGGTTGACGACAAAAGCGCCGGGGATCGGCGGCGCGTCGATCCAACTGCCGTCGTCATCGCGCACCTGCAGGCCGCCGACATTGTCCTGCAGCAACATGGTCAGCCCGCCGAAATCCGTATGCGCCCCGGCGCCCATCTCGTCGGGCACATCGGGTTGCGCTGGCGGGTAATGCAGCAGCCGCAGGGTGGCGGCGGGCTGGTCGCAGAAATCGGCAAAATAGTCTTCGGGCAGGTCCAGCGACAGGGCCATGCCGCGCATCAGCGTATCCCCCAAAGTCGTGAGCGCGCCGAAATAGGCCATCATCGTGGGCCGGAAACCGGGCAGGTCGGCGGGCCATTGGTTCGGACCCTGATTGAACTTGCCGGTCGCCACGCGGGGATCGCGCGCGGTCAGCTCTTCGCCGATGTAATAGCCTTCCTTGCGGTCGGGCAGGGCGCCCGGTTGCAGGGTCTGACCGCCCAGTTGCTCATAGCCGCGATTGCAGGGCGACTGTGCCTTGTCCACTGCATCCTTGGCGGCGTCGGGCAGGTCGAACAGGCTGCGGGTCTCGGTCATCACGGCGTCGATCAACCCGTCGGGGATGCCATGGCCGGTGACGTAGAAGAACCCATGCGCCAGGCAGGCGCTGCGGATGCTGGCCCCGACCATCGCGCGGTCGGTCGGATCCGACGAGGCAAGGCCGGAAATGTCGATGATCGGAAGGCTCTTTGTCACGGGGGTCTCCGGTAACTGAAAGGGAAAGGGGCGGGCGGGGCGCTGATCCCCGCCCGCCGAAAGGGGTCACTGCCTGGCGAAGTTCGCGCCAAGGCGCATCTGGATGTAATCGTGGCCGGTCATCGGCTCGTATTTCCCTTCGGGGCCTTCCAGCAGCGTGTCCATGTTGGCCTGGGCGAAATAGGCCATGGAGTAGCGCGGCCCGAGGTAATCGTCGGGCTTGGGCATCCGCACGCGGTGCAGGGTCGACTGCAGCTTGTCATCGGACCAGCGCATCAGCATGTCGCCGATGTTGCAGGTGACCACGCCGGCCAGCGGCGGCACATCGGTCCAGGCGATGGCGCGGCCCTTGGCGTCCTTGCCGGGGCAAAGCTGCAACCCGCCCTGGCCGGGCTTCTGGTGCAGCAGCGTCAGGCAGTCGAAATCCGTATGCGCCCCGGCCCGCCAGGCCTTGAAATCCGCCGGTTTGGCGTCTTCCATGCCAAGGTAGTGGATCAGCCGCAGGGTCGACTGATAAGCCTTGGTGTCCGGGTCGTGGCCGTCGGTGAAGAAATCCGTGGCAAAGCCCAGCCGGTCGGCAAAACAGCTGAGCACCTTCATCGCCAGCGCCCAGTTGTGCCGTTCGAAGGCCATCAGGACCTCCTTGAACTGGGGCACTTCGGCGCCTTTCGGCCAGAGGCCGGACATGCGGGGCAGGGTGATCTGGTAGCTTTCCTTGCGATCCGCCGTCCCGGTCGACGGGCGCACCTGCTCCATGTATTCCCAGCCCGCGTTGGTGCCGGGCTTCAGCGGGTATTGCGCCTTTGCATCGGCGGGCAGGTCGAAGAATTCGCCCGACAGCCAGAAGGCTTCGTCGATCAGATCCTGCGGGATGCCGTGGTTGTAAAGCTGGAAGAACCCGATCTCGGTCGCCGCGTTCCACAGCGCTTCGGTGATCTCTTCCTTGCGGTTGAAGTAGTCCGACATGTCGATCTGGGGGATATCCCGTTCGACCAGCTCTCCTTCACCGCCGAAGCGAGTTTCGTCGTTCAGTTCCTGCAATCCGTAGCTGGTGTCAGTCATGGTCTCTCTCTCCTTCAGGTTTGGGGGAGCAATGACCTGTGCCGGGGGGCACTGCCTGCTTCTACTCCAGGGGGTAGTTTCTAGACCGGCACAAGCGCGCTTTCGCGCTGCCGCCGGACAAGGCTCTGTGTGGCGCGGGCGGCCTCCTGGCCCAGTTCGCCCAGGTCGATGCCGGGCAGGAGGCCTGCGGCCAACACCACCTTGCCGTCCACGATCAGGTCGCGCACCACCAGTCCGCCGGTTATCACCGGGGCAAGTGCGCGGTCATGCAGGCCGAAGTTGCGCGGGGCAGTGAGGTCCAGCACCGCGATATCGGCGGCCATGCCGGGGGCCAGCGTGCCGACCTCGGGCATGTCGAGAACCCGCGCCCCGCCGGCGCTGGCCCAGTGCAGCACCTCTTCGGCGCGGACCGCTTCGGCGCCCTTGGTGGCGCGGTGCAGGGTAAAGGCGGAAAACAGCAGCGCGCCCATGTCGGCGGCTTCGTTCGCGGCGGCGCCATCGACGCCCATCGACACCTTGCCGCCCAGCCGGTGCAGCGCGTCTGCCGGCGCGATGCCCGACCCGAGCCGCGCATTGGCGTTGGGACAATGGGCCATGCCGGTGCCGGTCTGCGCCAGCAGCGCGACTTCGGAAGGGTCCAGGTCGACAAGATGGGCGAACCAGACATCCGGGCCCAGCCAGTCCTGCCCGGCCAGCCAGTGCACCGGGCGCTGGCCGTACTTGTCCATCGTGAAACGGGCGTAGCTTTCGTTTTCGCTAAGATGCGCATGCAGCAGCATCCCGTTTTCACGGCCGAAGCCTGCGATCTCGCGTAGTTCTTCCGGGGTGACGTTGAAGGTCGGCGTGGTCGGAGCCAGCGCGACCTTGCGCATCTTGCCATCGGCCCATTTTGCCGCCGTCTTCGCGGTTTCCGACAGGAAGGTGTCGAGGCTTTCGCAAGGCGCGGCCGGGATCGCCGGATCGTCGAAGGCGCGTCCCCGCGTCATGCCGCCCCGTGCCAGAACCGCCCGCAGGCCAAGCTTTCCCGCCTCTTCGAAGAAGACGTCCGACGGGTTGTAGTCGTAGCTTTCCGCATAAATGTAATGATGCTCGGCCACCGTGGTCGCCCCGGTCAGGGCCAGTTCCACCAGCCCGACGCGGACAGCCGTGCGATAGGTGGCCTCGTCGAAATGCGGCCACCAGGTATAGGGCACATGCATCAGCCAGGGATCGAGCGGCAGGTTCATGCCCTTTGGTACCGCCTTCAGCAGCGATTGGTTGAGGTGGTGGTGGGTGTTCACCAGGCCGGGGATCACGACACATCCGGTGGCATCCAGCACCTCTTCGCCCGGGCGCGGCGTCAGCGCGCCCATCTCGGTGATCTTGCCGCCTTCGATACGGATCGCCCCGCTGAAGCGTTCGCCGTCGCCCAGGCGCCCGGTCAGGCAGTCGGAGATATGGGTGATGAGCATCTCAGCGGCTTTCCTTGGGCAGCGACCAGGGGAAGAAGTACTTCTGCGTCTGGCTGACCGCCTGGAACAGAAGAAGGCTCATCACCAGCAGCACGACCAGCCCCGCCCAGGCCTGCGGCAGCCGGAACATCGAGGTCGAGAACTGGATGAAATACCCGATGCCCACGTCTGCGGCGACGAATTCGGCAACCACCGCGCCGATGACGCTGAGCGTGATCGAGATCTTGAGCCCGGAAAAGATATAGGGCGTCGCATAGGGCAGGCGGATCTGGGTGATCTCGCGGCGCACCGGGGCGCGCAGGGACCGCGACAGTTCGATCAGTTCGGGCGGGGTGGCCATCAGCCCGGTGGTCATAGACACCACCAGCGGGAAGAACGAGATCATGAAGGTGATGACGATGCGCGGCGCGTCATCGGTGCCCAGTACCACGATGATGATCGGCGCGACGGCCACGACCGGCACCGACTGGATCACCACCAGCAGCGGATAAAGCGACCGGCTGAGAAAGCGCGACTTGGCCAGGCCGATGGCGATCGGCAGCGAGACCGCGATCGAGACCAGGAAGCCCAGAAGCGAGACCCGCAGGGTGGCCCAGACATGTTCCATCCAGCGCTCAAAGCTGACCACCTCGAACCCGCCGAGGATGCGGGACGGGGCCGGCAGGACAAAGCTCGGCACCGCGAAAAGCCGCGTGCCGCCTTCCCACAGCGCCAGGATCAGCACGAAGGTCAGCAGGGGCAGCAGGACCGGGGTGCGGATCAGGCGTTCGGTCAGCGGCAGTCTGGGGGCGACGCTTGTGGAGGGTGTGGGAGTCTCGGCGGGCGCGCGGGGCGTATCGGCTTGGGCGGTCATGTCAGGCTACCTTGTCCTTGATCAGCAGGCCGCGCAGATGGCCGAGGAAATCCTGCATCTCGGCAGAGCGCAGTGAGCTTTCGTCGCGGGGCCGTCCCAAAGGCACCTTCAGATCGGCGATGACCCGGCCGGGGCGTTCGGACATCACCACGACCCGGTCGGCAAGGATGACCGCTTCGGGGATCGAATGGGTGATGAACAGCACGGTCTTGGGGCTGGCCTGCCAGAGGCGCAGCAATTCGAACCCCATGGCATCGCGGGTCAGTGCGTCGAGCGCCGAGAAGGGTTCGTCCATCAGCAGGATGTCGGGGTTCAGAAACAGGGCGCGGGCGATGCCGACGCGCTGCTGCATGCCGCCCGACAACTCGCCCGGCAGGCGGTCCTCGAACCCGGCAAGGCCGCAAGTCGCGATGATGGTGCGGGCATGGTCGCGATCCTTGCGGGACACGCGCCCGCGCTTGTGCCGGGCCGGGAAGACGACATTGTCCTCGACGCTGGCCCAGGGCAGCAGGGTGGCCTGCTGAAAGACGATACCGATATCGTCGCGCGGTTGCGTCACCGGCACGCCGAAGACCGAGGCAACGCCGGCAGTGGGCTTGATCAGTCCGGCCGTCAGGCGCAGCAGGGTCGATTTCCCGCAGCCCGAGGGGCCGAGCACGGCTACGAATTCATGGCGGCGGATGGTCAGGTCCACCCCGGACAGGGCGGTCAGCGGCCCCGCATCGGTTAGGAAGGTCTGGCCGACATCGGCAAAGCTGATGGCATCGGTTTCTAGGGGCATGGACATCTCTCTTCTCGCATCGCGCGGCGATCCGGGCCTGACATGGGGCGGCAGCGCGCCGCCGCCCCAGTTTTGGTGACCGGCCTCGCGCGGCCGGTCTTGGCGACGTCAGCGCGGCTTATTCCGGCAGGTAGTCGCGCGAAACCGCGGTTTCCGGATCAAGGTCTGCGGCGTCCAGACCCTGGCTTGCCGCGACGCGGTCCCAGGTGGCTGCCACGCGGTCGGCGTCAAAGGCGCCAAGACCGAATTCGTCGGTCACCTCGTTGAAGGCCAGCTTGGAGGCATCCATCCAGGACCCCATCACGTCTTCGGCTGTCAGTTCAGGCACCTGGGCGGCGACGGCTTCGGCGGCGATCTGGGGGTTCTCGTAGGCGAATTCCAGCGAGGCCTTGAAGGCCGCGACAAAGGCCTTGGTCAGTTCGGGGTTGGCGGCCATGTAATCGTCGTTGCCGACCAGCGATGCGGAATAAAGTTCCAGCCCGGCATCGGCCCAGGGCAGATAAACGATTTCCTTGCCGGCTTCGCTGGCCTGGTTGGAATAGCGTGTCACATCCGTCAGCCAGGCGATGATGACATCGGACTGGCCGGTCATCAGCAGCGGGCCAAGCGCGCCGGGATCGGCCTTGGTCAGGGTGATGTCATCCTCGGTCATGCCATTGTCGGCCAGCACCAGCGGCAGGAAGACGTTGGAGGAGGTGAAGGGCGAGGTGGCGATGGAATGCCCCTTCACGTCTGCGATCGAGGCGATGCCAGTGTCCTTGGTGGTGTAGAAGGCATGGGGACCGGTGTTGAAGATCGACATGATCGCGGTCACCGGCACATTTTCCATCGCCCTGGCTGCCATCACGGCACCCATCCCGGCCGAGCCGAATTCGGCCACGCCGGTGGCCAGCTTGGTGATCGCCTCGGAAGACCCGCGACCGGGCGAGACGGTGACGTCAAAACCGGCTTCTTCGCAGATACCCTGTTCGATGCAGACATAGATCGGGGCCTTGTCGCCCCCGGGCAGCCAGTCCAGTTGGAAGGTGATTTCCTCGAGGGCCGAGGCGGGCATGGCAAAGGCCGTGCTGGCAAGCGTGGCCGCAAGGGCCGTAGCGCGAAGTCGGGTCATTGGAGCTTCCCTGTCATGTTGTTGTTTTGATTTGTATTTGCCGACGCCTGCAGCAAGCGGCAGCGCGGGGCTGCGGCAAGGGGGCGGCACGTCGGGATCAAGTAGTGCAGTCGCAATTGTTCACCTCAACCGTAGAATGGCCTCGATGAGCAATGTCAGGTCCCGGATCCGCCGTGGCGGGGGCCTTACCGCTTCTACTCGGCTTCATTGCTAGTCGTTCGGGACCGATTCCAGAACGGAGTCTGCCCGGTTTCCATCCGGGCATCGGCGGATGTGACTAATTTTGGGGCAGTATTTGTATTGTTTGCTTTCAAATTGGGCATGTATCCAGCCGGGTGCCGCGAAAACCGCCTGTTGCGGGTCATGCGCCTCTGGCCACGGGGGGCCAGCGGGGGCTAGGCCAACCGGGCGTGGGTGAAGCCCTGCGCCCGGCCTCCGGACCGCCTCCGGACGAGACAGCGCCCGGCCAGCGGATCGGCCGGGTCAGACGAGGAGCCCACCATGCCCATCAGCCCCGAACAGGATCTTGCCCTTCTGCGCCGGTCGATCGAACTGGCCCAGGAAAGCCGCGACCGTGGCGATCATCCCTTTGGCGCCCTGCTGGCCAGCCCGGACGGAGAGATCCTGCTGGAAGACATGAACACCGGCGGCGTCAAGGGCGACCGCACCGGCCATGCCGAACGCAACCTGATGACCGCGGCCTCGCTGAAATACGACGTCGATTTCCTGCGCGGCTGCACGATGTATACCTCGGCCGAACCCTGCGCCATGTGCGCCGGATCGGTCTATTGGACCGGCGTGGGCCGTGTTGTGCATGGCATGAGCGAAAAGGCCCTGAAGGCCCTGATCGGCCCGGACCCCGAGAACCTGACCATGGACCTGCCCTGCACCGCGATCTTTGCCGCCGGCCAGCGCCCGGTCGAGGTTGTCGGCCCGCTGCTGAGCGAAGAAAGCGCGGTCGTGCACGACGGCTTCTGGGTCGGTCTTTGACCGGGCGGGCCGAAATGCGCGGAACGGGCCGGATTGCCGCCAAATAGGCGGCGTCCGGGCCTTCTCTCTTGCGGTCGGGGTCGCTAGGCTCCGGCCATCTTTGCACCAGCCCGCGGGTCATCCGGCCCCGGCGGGCGACGTTCGGGAGCGTCTCATGAACGAATTGTCCAACTCTCTGGCAGCGGCCGATATCGCCCACCAGCTTCACCCCTATACCAATGCCCGCGCGCATGAGGAAAAGGGCCCGATGATCATCACCCGGGGCGATGGCATCCGGGTCTACGATTCCACGGGCAAGGAATATATCGAAGGCATGGCCGGGCTCTGGTCCGTCGCCGTCGGCTTTTCCGAGGACAGGCTGGCCAAGGCCGCCTATGACCAGATGCTGAAGCTGCCCTACTACCACACCTTCGCGCATAAATCGACGGAGCCCTCGATCCGACTGGCCGAGAAGCTGGCCGAGATGACGCCCGAGCACCTGACCCGCTGCTTCTTCACCAACTCCGGTTCCGAGGCCAATGACACCATCGTCAAGATGGTCTGGTTCATGAACAACGCCCTGGGCCGTCCCGAGAAGAAAAAGTTCATCGCCCGCCACAAGGGCTATCACGGCATCACCGTCGCGTCGGGCTCGCTGACCGGTCTGGGCGGCAACCACCGCGACTTCGACCTGCCCGCGATCCCCGTCACCCATCTGACCACGCCGCATTTCTGGCGCGAAGGGGCAGAGGGCGAGACCGAGGCCGATTTCACCGCCCGCCTGCTGAAGGAGATCGAGGACACGATCCTGGCCGAGGGCCCCGAGACCATCGCCGCCTTCATCGGCGAACCGGTGATCGGCGCCGGGGGCGTCTTTGTGCCCCCCGAAGGCTATTGGCCCGGTGTCGCGGCGCTGTGCAAGAAATACGACATGCTGCTGATCGCGGACGAGGTCATCAACGGCTTCGGCCGTCTGGGCACGCCCTTCGGCAGCCAGCGCTATGATTTCGAACCCGACATCATGACGCTGTCCAAGCAGATCTCCTCCTCCTACATGCCGCTTGCGGCGATCATGCTGACCGATGCGGTCTATGACGTGATTGCCGACAACACCGCCAAGCTGGGCAGCTTTGGCCATGGCTTCACCGGGTCGGGGCATCCGGTCGCCTGCGCCGTGGGTCTGGAGAACCTCAAGATCATCGAGGAAAAGGACCTGATGGGCAACGCCGCCCGGATGGAAGCGCCGTTCCAGGAGGGGCTGCGCAAACTGCTGGATCACCCGCTGGTGGGCGAGGTCCGCGGTGTCGGCCTGATCGCCGGAATCGAATTCGCCGACAAGACCACCAAGGTCAATTACGCCCCCGCCGGTTCGGTTGCCGCCAAGGCCGCCGCGCTCTGCACGGAAGAAGGCCTGATCGCGCGCAATGTCTACGAGACGCTGGCCCTGTGCCCGCCGCTGATCGTGACCGAAGAGGACGTGGCCGAGATCCTCGCCCGCTTGGGTCGCGCTCTGGATCGCCTGTCCGACTGGGCGAAGGACGAAGGCCTGATCGCCTGATCTGCGACAAAGATATCACAGCGGACGGGCGGGCCATGATCTGGTCCGCCCGTTTGCAGTTTCGGCCCGCAAGTCGTTGAAATCACGCCAGCGGGCATCAGCTTGATGTGCGAGGATCGGCGAAACACCGCAGGTTGAGCCCTTAAAGCCAAGCCATTTCCCGCCGCCACAGATGGACGCCGCCGCAGTGCAGAGCTGCATCGGCGCCTTTCCCCCGGAAATCGCAAATTGCCTGCAAGATTCTTCTGGCGCAGTGTTGCGGATCGGCTATATCTTGCCGTCGGCCAACTTACTGGAATCAAGGGGTTTCTGCTGCCGGAAGCCCAAAAATGCGCTTTTTGTCCGCCCCGCATTGAACCAAAGGCCCGTTTTCCGCGTTGCAGCACAGAGGGTCTTGGCAAAAGGCCGCCACTCGTGCCCGGCCGGATTGCACTTTGCCGCCCCGGGCGAAACTTTGGGAAATGTCCGTCGGATCTGTCGTGTCCGGTGAAAGTTGATCTATTCGAGGATTTTACATGCTGCCAAGTCCCCTCTGCCCCCGCGTCGGTCACCGGCGCCCGGGCGGGAACGTCTCGCCCAACGACTGCAAACCGACTTCTCCGACACGACGTCGCCTTCTCGCTCAAATGGCAGGCTCTGCCGCTGTCCTGCCGCTTGCCCTTGCCTCTGCCGGCACGGCTCTTGCGCAGGATGACGCCGCTGGCGCGCCGCCCGCCGGCCAGCCTTTCAGTTTCGATGCGCTGACCGAGGACATGCGTCAGCGCGCGACCCAGACCTATACGCCCCCCCAACAGTTGGGCGGCCCGCTGGCGACCCTGGATTACGATGACTACCAGCGCATCCAGTTCGATCCCGAAGCGGCCCGCTGGAATGACGAGGCCTCGTTCTTCCGGCTTAACGCGTTTGCGCCCGGCTGGCTGTTCAAGGAGCCGGTTTCGGTCTTTGAGATCGTCGATGGCACCGCAACGCCAATGCAATTCTCGGCGCAGGATTTCCTGTTCCACCCGCCTCTGGATGAAAAGATCCCGTCCGACCTGTCGCTGGCGGGGGTCGCGGGCATTCGCCTCAACGCGCCGCTGAACCGCGCCGACACCCTGGACGAGGTCGTCGCCTTCCTGGGTGCTTCCTATTTCCGCGCGCTCGGTCGGGACAACCGGTATGGTCTGTCCGCCCGGGGGCTGGCTGTGAACACCGGCCTTGCGGCGGGCGAGGAATTCCCCCGCTTCTCGGCCTTCTACCTGGAACGGCCCGAGCCGGGCGCGACCCGCATCGTGCTATACGCCACGCTGGACAGCACATCGGTGACCGGCGCCTTCCGGTTCGTGATCAGCCCCGGCACCGAAACCCTGATGGATGTCACCGCGCGGCTGTTCCTGCGCAAGGATGTCGAACAGTTGGGGATTGCGCCGCTGACCTCGATGTTCCTCTTCGGGGGGGTCGACAAGGGCGACTTCGATGATTTCCGCCCGGCCGTGCATGACAGCGAGGCCCTGGTGCTGGTGACCGGCGAGGACACGCTCTACCGCCCGCTGAAGAACCCCGAACGCCTGTCGAGCTCCTACCTCTGGGCCTATAATCCCAAGGGCTTCGGGCTGGTGCAGCGCAACCGCACCTTCGAGGAATATCTCGATGCGCAGGCGCGCTACGATCTGCGCCCCTCGCTGATGATCCAGCCGCTGGGGGATTGGGGCGAAGGCTCTGTCCGTCTGGTGGAGATCCCCTCGGATCTGGAAGGCAACGACAATATCGTCGCCTTCTGGGTGCCCAAGACGAGCTTTTCGGCTGGCTCCAGCTTCGAGATGTCCTACCGGATGCGGTGGGGCATGGAGCCGGGCTACGGCCAGCAGGAACTCGCCAAGGTGCTGCGCAGCCGCGCGGGCCATGGTGGCGTGGCCGGTGTCGCACCGGCGAAGGACCGCCGAAAGTTCGTAATCGACTTCGCCGGCGGAATTCTGTCGGAACTTCCGGGCGACGCCGAGGTTACTCCTTCAGTCATTATCGATAAGGGGGACATCCGCGAGATTGTCCTTTCCAAGATCGAAGGAACCGGTGCCTGGCGCCTGGTGGTCGAAATCGCGGCCTCGGATGCTGAACTGGTTGAAATCAAGGCCAACCTGTCGGGTTTCGGGCGTCAGCTCTCGGAAACCTGGCTCTACCAATGGGTGATCAAATGAAAGCCGAATTGAACCTGGATACTGCCGCTCGTAACGCCGCCGCCGTCGAGGCCGTGCATTGGGAACCGCCGATGGCGCCCCTGGACATGCCACGCCAGACGCTGGAACGCGAAGCGCAGGCCGGCGGCTTTGTCGCTCGTCTGTTCGGGGCGCTGCGCCTGGCCTGATCCGGCCACAGCATTGCGGTCCGGTCTGTCGGGTCGGGGTGCGGGACGCCGCCCGTTGACGGGACAGCAAAAGGGGAACGACGGATGAAAGATCAGAGCATGGCCGCCACACGCGGCTACCGGGCGCTGGCGATCGGATTTTCAGCCCTGGCGGCCATCGCGGCCACGATGATGCTGACCGAAGCGGCTGTCGAGGATGGAACCGATGTCTGGGATATCGCCCGCGCGCTGCTGATCTTTCTGACCACCGCCTGGCTGGCCTGGGGGGCGTCCCTGTCGCTGATCGGGCTGGCCCCGCGTCTGCGCCGCCGCCCCACGCCGCAGATCGCCATGCCGCAGCCCGGCACGGTGGTTCTGGTTCCAATCTGCAACGAAGACCCCGTGGCCACCTTCGCCCGCATCGCGGCGATGGACCATTCGATCCAGTCGTCCGGCGTCGTCGCGGACATCGCCGTCCTGTCCGACACGCGCGATGAAACCGCTGCCGAGGCCGAGCGCAACGCCTTTGTCCGCCTGCTTCAGGAAACGGCCGGCGAGGGCCGCATCTTCTATCGCCGTCGTCAGGACAACCGGGGCCGCAAGGCCGGCAACATCGAGGATTTCGTGCGCAATTCCGGCGCCGCCTATGAATTCGCGGTGATCCTGGATGCCGACAGCCTGATGGAAGGCGGCGCCATTCGTCGCATGATCGCCGAAATGCAGGCCGATCCTGCGCTTGGCCTTTTGCAGACCCTGCCCAAGATCACCGGCGCGGAATCGGTCTTTGGCCGGGCCATGCAATTCGCGGCCAGCTTCTTTTCCCCGATCTTCGCCCGTGGGCTGGCCCGGATGCAGGGCACCACGGGGCCCTTCTGGGGTCACAATGCGATCATCCGCACCGGTGCCTTCGCCGAAAGCTGCGCGTTGCCGCCCCTGGCGGGCAAGCCCCCCTTCGGCGGACATATCCTGAGCCATGATTACGTCGAAGCCGCTCTTCTGGCGCGCGCCGGCTGGAGCGTTCGTGTCGATGAGACCATCGAGGGCTCCTACGAAGAAGGCCCCGAGAACATCCTGTCCTTTGCCAAGCGCGACCGGCGCTGGTGTCAGGGCAACCTGCAGCATATCCGCCTGCTGACCGCCCCGGGCCTGCGCTTCTGGAGCCGCTTCGTCTTTGTTCAGGGTATTTTTGCCTATGTCGTGTCGCTGATCTGGGGCCTGTTCCTGATCGCTTCCGTGGCCGGCGCCGTCTTTGCCCCGGAACCCGATTACTTCCCCGAACCCTACCAGTTGTTCCCGGTCTTCCCTTCGGACCGGACCCAGCAGATCATCGCGCTCGGCATCGGGATCGTCGGGCTGCTGGTGCTGCCGAAACTGTCGATCGTGATCGAGGCCACCGCCAGCGGCAGGGCGCGCGGCTTCGGTGGGGGCCTGCGGGCAGGGGCCTCGATGCTGGTCGAATTGCTGATGTCCTCGATGCTGGCGCCGGTGATGCTGATGTATCAATCCCGCGCCGTGCTGCAGGTCCTGATGGGCCGGGACGGCGGCTGGCCGGCCAACCAACGCGGCGAAGGCCGGCTGACCCTGGGCCAGGGGATCGCCGCCGGTCTCTGGATCACCATCTTCGGGGCTGCCGTGCTTTACGCGACCTGGTGGGTGGCCCCAAGCCTTCTGATCTGGCTGCTGCCGGTCGGTGTCCCGATGCTTTGTGCACCGTTGCTGATCACCTGGACCTCGCGCAGCGGCTTTTCCGGCCTTTTCATCACGCCCGAAGAATCCGCAACCAGCCCGGTGATCGAACGCTACCGCAAGATCCACGCTCGCTGGGTCAGCGACAGCGCCCCGGTGGACCCGGAGACGGATGAGCCGCCCGCGCTCGGCGCGCTGGCCTGACCGTTATTCTCTTACCCCCGAGCGTCCCCTGGCGGTTGTGACCTGTCCCCGTTGCATCCGTTTGCCCGTGGGGTGAACCCGGCTTCGACCTGACCGCATGTCGGCCCGCGTGACGGCTCGCATGTCAGGTCGGGCCGAAGCCGGTCGTTTCCCGGTCCGGCCCCTGCGCGCCGGCCATGATACCCAAATTGCCCAATTCTTCACCATTCCGGCGTCGGTCCACAGGCCGGGGCGGGTTAGGGCTTGCCCGAAAGGGGGCAGCGATGCTGGTCTGAAGGGGCAGGGTGCTTAGGGTTCCGTTCGCGCAAGCGAAGCCTGGTCCGAGAAGCGCCGCCTTTCCGGCAAAATCCGGTCAGGTACACGGCGGGGCAAAATCCCGGGAGGTTACTGCGCAGGCCAGCCCCGCGCCCTAACTCTTTTCGTTCCGCCAACGGGGAAGCCAGAACAATAACAGGCGGAACCAACGGGGAAATTGTAACATGCCGACACGCAAGACCCTTGCCGCCACCGCCCTTGGTGCCGTGCTGACGGCGGGCCTGCTGGCCCCTGCCGTGCAAGCGCAGGAAAAGACGGACTTCAAGATTGCCTGGACGATCTATGCCGGCTGGATGCCCTGGGGCTATATCCAGGATTCCGGCATCATGGACAAGTGGGCCGCGAAATACGACCTCGATATCGAGGTCGTGCAGCTGAACGATTATATCGAATCGATCAACCAGTATACCGCCGGGGCCTTCGACGGGGTCACCGCCACCACCATGGACGCGCTGTCGATCCCGGCAGGCGGCGGCGTGGACAGCACGGCGCTGATCATCGGCGATTATTCGGACGGCAATGACGCGATCATCGCCAAGTCCGACATCGGCCTGGGCGATCTGGCGGGGATGCCGGTGAACCTGGTGGAACTGTCGGTCTCGCACTACCTGCTGGCCCGCGCACTGGAAAGCGCGGAACTGTCCGAACGTGATCTGGGCGGGGTCATCAATACCTCGGACGCGGATATGATCGCCGCCTACCAGACCCAGGATGTCGAGGTCGTGGTGACCTGGAACCCCCTGGTCGAGGCGATCATGGAGGGGGGCGATGCCCACAAGATCTATGATTCCAGCGATATCCCGGGCGAGATCATCGACGCGCTATTCGTCAGCACCGAGGTGCTGGAGGCCAACCCCGACTTCGGCAAGGCGCTGACCGGGGCCTGGTATGAAACCATGGCGCTGATGGATTCCGGCACGCCTGAGGGCGACGAAGCCCTGTCGGCCATGGCCGAGGCCGCCGGCACCGATCTGGCAGGCTACAAGCGCCAGCTTGCGGCGACGGCGATGTTCTATACCCCCGGCGCGGCCAAGGATTTCACCGAAGGCGCGGCGCTGCCCGACACCATGGTCTCGGTCGCGGAATTCCTGTTCGACAAGGGTATCCTTGGCGAAGGCGCGCCCGGTGCCGATTTCGTCGGTGTGGCCTATCCCGATGGCTCGACCACGGGGGATGCGGGCAATGTCAACATGCGCTTCGACACGACCTATGTGACCATGGCGGCCGAAGGCGCGCTTTGATCCACGGGCCGGGCGGCACGGCGTTGCCCGGACCTTTCCCCGCCCCTGAACGGGATAGACGCCCATGCGCCTGATCAACCAAAGCCCCGCGCGGCCCGCCGCCATCGTGCTGATGATCCTGCCCTTCGCGGCGCTGGCCATCGCCTATGCGGTCGGCTCGGAAATCCGGCTGGCAGCCAATCCGCAGGACAAGCTGCTGCCCGCACCGTCCCAGATCTGGGATACGGCGGTGCGTCTGTTCACCGAAGGCGACCGGCGCACGGGGCGCATCCTGTTGTGGTACGACACCGGGGCGTCGCTGGGGCGGCTGGCCATCGGGGTGGCGATTTCGGCCCTGTCGGCGCTGGTCTTCGGCATGGCCATCGGCATGTTGCCTTATGCGCGCCGCACGTTGGGTGGTTTCGTCGGCGTGATCTCGATGGTGCCGCCGCTGGCGATCCTGCCGATCCTGTTCATCATCTTCGGGCTGGGAGAGGTGTCCAAGGTGGCGCTGATCGTGGTCGGGATCACCCCGGTGATGATCCGCGACCTGTCGGCCCGCACGCTTGAAATCCCGCGCGAGATGATCGTCAAGGCCGAGACGCTGGGGGCGTCTTCTGCGGTCATCGCGCTGCGTGTGGTGCTGCCGCAGATCCTGCCGCGGCTGATCTCGTCCATACGGCTGTCGCTTGGGCCGGCCTGGCTGTTCCTGATCGCCGCCGAAGCCATCGCAGCGCAGCTTGGCCTTGGCTACCGGATCTTTCTGGTCCGGCGCTACCTGGCGATGGACGTGATCCTGACCTACGTGATCTGGATCACCTTGCTGGCCTTCGTGATGGATTACGCCCTGCGCCTGCTGGCGCGGAAGGCCTTCCCCTGGACGGAGGCCGCGCTGTGAGCTTCGTCGAGGTGCGCAACATCTTTCAAAGCTACGGCAAACGCCCGATCCTGGAGCGCGTCAACCTGGATGCGGAGGAAGGCGAGTTCGTCTCGATCGTCGGTGCCTCGGGCTGTGGCAAGTCCACCTTCCTGCGGCTGCTGCTGGCGCAGGAGGTCCCGACGCGCGGCCATATCCGCATCGACGGCAACGACCCCGCGGTCGAACCGGGGCGCGAACGCGGTGTGGTGTTTCAGCGATATTCGGTCTTTCCGCATATGACCGTGCGGGAAAACATCGTGGCTGGCAAAAGCTTTCACCGCCCCCTTGGGCGCTTCTTTGGCGCCGAACGGCGCGCGGCGCAGGCCCGCGCCGACAAGACGCTGGACCGCATCGGACTGGCCCATGTGGCGGATGCCTATCCGGCGATGCTGTCGGGCGGCATGCAGCAGCGGCTGGCCATCGGTCAGGCGCTGGTGGCGCAACCGCGCATCCTGCTGCTGGACGAACCCTTCGGCGCGCTGGACCCCGGCACCCGGCTGGCCATGCATGCCTTCCTGACCGAATTGCGCAGCCAGACCGCCATGACAGTCTTCATGGTCACCCATGACCTCGAAGAAGGTTTCAAGCTGGGCGACCGGGTGCTGGTTTTCGACAAGACCCGCTGGGACGTGGATTACCCGGACAATTACGGGGCCACGATCACCTACGATTTCGACGCCAGAAATGGCGGCATTCCCTTCCAAAATATCATGGAGGAACAAGATGTTCTGCTTTCCGCAACAGCGTAGCCGCTCGCACCACCCGGCCGACCGCCGGACCCCTGACCGGCGGGCGCATCACCCCGACCTGACCAAGCTGCTTGGCTGGAAGGCGATGCAGAAGGAAGCCGAGCTTTCCGGCGCCGGCTGGGCCGAGGAACGCAAATGGGCGCTGCGCATGGGGCTGACCGGCGCGGACAGCATCGACGACAAGTCGATCCCGACCTTCGCGCGGGGCGAACTGCCACATTTCGCCGGTATCAACACGTTCCTCAAGGCGCCCTATGCCGAGGATGTCACCGAGGTGCAGCATTATGATGCGACCGTGCTGGGTATCCCCTTTGACGGGGGCACCACTTATCGCCCCGGCACCCGCTTCGGGCCTCAGGGCCTGCGCAAGATCTCGGCCCTTTACACGCCTTACAACTACGAACTGGGTGTCGATCTGCGTGAACAGATGACGCTGTGCGATGCGGGCGACGTGTTCACCATTCCGGCCAATATCGAAAAGAGCTTTGACCAGATTTCCCGGGCGGTCAGCCATGTGTTCTCCTCCGGGTCGCTGCCGATCATGATCGGCGGGGACCATTCCATCGGCTTTCCCTGCGTGCGCGGGATCGCGGAGTGCACCAGCAAGAAGATCGGGATCGTCCACTTCGACCGCCATGCGGATATCCAGGAAAAGGACCTGGACGAACGGATGCACACAACGCCCTGGTTCCATTCGACCAACCTGCCCAATGTCCCGGCGAAGAACCTGGTGCAGGTCGGCATTGGCGGCTGGCAGGTGCCGCGCGACGCGGTGAAGGTGGCGCGGGATCGCGAGACCAACATCATCACCATGTCCGACATGGAACGCATGGGCATCGACAAGACCGCCGAAATGGCGCTCGAAATGGCCTGGGACGGGGTCGACATGGTCTACATGTCCTTCGACATCGACAGCATCGACTGCGGCTTCGTGCCCGGCACAGGCTGGCCCGAACCCGGTGGCTTCCTGCCGCGCGAGGCGCTGGCGCTGGCCTCCAAGGTTGCGGCCGAAGGCATCTGCGGCATGGAGTTGGTCGAGGTTTCGCCGCCCTATGATACCTCGGACATCACGGCCCTGATGGGGACGCGGGTCATCGTCGATGTGCTCGGCTCGATGGTCTCGGCTGGCACGTTGGGCAACCACAAGCGCCATATCGACAAGCCGGTGACAATCCCGCATGGGGAATTCGAAGGCAACCGCTGGTCCAACAAGCGCTAAGATGACGCCGGGGGGCCGAGCATCGCGCCCGGTCCCCCGCGCCCGGTCCCCCGCGCCCGGTCCCCCGCGCGCGGCGCGTTTCAAATACAATGACAGAGGAGGTCACCCATGCCTCACGATCACCACCACCACCATGCTCATGGTCCTGACGCCCATGATCACGCCCATCCGCACCCCCATGACCACAACCATGGGCCGGAGGCCGACCACCTGCATTCGCACATGCACACCCATGACGATGCGGCGGATCTTCAGGTGCTGACGGCGCAGTTCATCGACGGCTTCGTGACGGCGGCGGACAAGGCCAGCTATCTCAAGCTGGCCGGTGTGCCACTGGAACGCCCCGGCAAGGGCGGCGACAAGGCGCTGAAGCTGGTGGATGTGGAGCTCAAGACCGAATGGCAGGTCGGCACCGCCAGCCCGTCCTTCGGGTCGCGCGAACTCAGCTATCTGCCGTTTCCCGGCCAGATGGTGACCGAGCGGACCAACATGGCGCTTGTCTATGTCTCGATGGACGAAAAGCAGCTGTGGGATATCCGTGACTTCCTGAAGGACCGGCTTTAGACCTTGGCCTGAATTGATATCCGGTTCCGGGCACGCTCCGGGGCCGGGTCAGGCTGAAAGGACGCGCTGATGACCACCCCGCTTTTCGTGCAGGTCCGCTGCAAACCCGGCACCACATATGACGTGGCCGGCCAGATCAACCTACGGGAATTCCATTCCGAGCTTTACTCGACCTCGGGCGAATTCGATCTGCTGGTCAAGATCTATCCGCCCGAAGGGCGCGACATCGGTCATTTCGTCGACGAAAGCTTTGGCGGCATCGAGGGCATCGAACGCACCCTGACCACGCTGACCTTCAAGGCGTTCTGAACGCCGTCAGGATTTCGCGCAGCAGGGCGATGTCCTCGGCCCGGCTCAGGGTCGGGGCATGGCCGCAGCCGGGGATCTCGGTCAGGACAGGGCGCGGGCCGCTGCGCGTCATGCGCGCCGCGATCTCGGGCGTCAGCAGGTCCGAATCCGCCCCCCGGATCAGGTGGCAAGGCGTGGTGATCCGCTCCCAGCGATCCCAGCAGGTCAGCTCCTCGGGCCAGCAGGTGAATTGCTGTATGATGGCCGGATCATAGTGCAGCGTCAGGCTGCCGTCCGCCTGCCGCCGGGTCGAGGTCAGCGCCATGCGCCGCCAGAAGGCATCGCTTGCCTCACCGAAGGGCTGATAGGTGCGGCGCAACCAGGCCTCGGCCTGCGCGATGGTGTCGAAACGCGGCAGGTCGCCGACGTAGTCGAGGATACGCTGCACCGCCGCCTCGGGCAGTTCGGGTCCGATATCGTTCAGGATCAGCCCGCGCAGCCGGTCACCCTGTGGGCCGGAGGCAAGGCGCATCCCGATCATCCCGCCCATCGAGGTGCCCAGCCAGTCGGCCTTCTGCACCCCGTAGTGGTCCAGCAGATCCGTGGCGATCCCGGTGTAACAGGTGATGGAGTATTCCGCCTCAGGGGCAACGGCCCAGCTGGACAGGCCCCGCCCCGGGGTATCGGGACACAGGACGAAATGGTCCCGCGCCATGGCAGCGGCCAGTTCGTCGAAATCCCGCCCCGTGCGCGCCAGCCCGTGCCACATCACCAGGGCGGGGGCGGCGGGGTCGCCCCATTCGGTCACATGGATCTCGTGATCCATGACCGGCACCAGGGCCCGACGCGGCGTCATGACCGCGTGCCCTTCTGCATGGCGGTACCGGCGATGCCACGGGGGAAGAAGTAGACCAGCAGGATGAACAGGATACCCAGCCACAGCAGCCAGCGGTCCGGGTTCAGCAGGTCGGGCAGCAGGGGCAGGGCGCTGACCGCCTCGGCCGCCGCGCCCATCAGGTCGCGCAGGTAATATTGCGCCACCACCAGAAGCACCGCCCCGATGACCGGCCCCAGCATCGTGCCCATGCCGCCGATCACCACCATCAGCAGGATGTCGATCATGATGTCGAAGCTCAGCACCGTCTCCGGCCCGGTGTATTTCAGCCAGACCGCGTAGATCGTCCCGGCGAGCGAGGCGATCACCGCCGAGATGCAGAAGACGAAGGTGCGATAGGCCACGACGCGATAACCGATGGCCTCCGCCCGGGCCTCGTTCTCGCGGATCGCCTTCAGTACCGTGCCGAAGGGCGAGGCGACCAGCCGCAGCATGGCCCAGAACAGCAGCGCGGCCCCGCAGAAGACAAAGTAATAGGCGGCGATCTTGCCGTTCATCCGCACGCCCCAAAGCTGCGCGACCCGGCCATCCGCATCGGTCCAGAGCTTGGTCGCCGGTTTGAACAGGTCCGGCGCGCTATAGGTGATGCCGTCCTCGCCCCCGGTCAGATGCGACAGTTGCGAGGCCAGCACCAGCGCGACCGAGGCCGCCGCCAGTGTGATCATGGCAAAGAAGATCGCCTTCACCCGCAGGCTCAGCAGGCCGATGCCGGCGGCCACGACCAACGACAGCGCCGCACCTGCGCCCGCGCCGAGCAGGATCGGGGTCCAGCCCGGGCCCATCTGTCGCAGCAGGATCGCCGCGCCGTAAGCGCCGAAGCCGAAGAACATCGTATGGGCAAAGCTGACGATGCCGGTATAGCCGATCAGCAGGTCATAGCTGCCCACCAGCACGATGAAGATGCAGATCCGCGCCGCCACCTGAATGCTGCGCACGTCCTGAAACAGGAAGGGCGCGAACAGCAGGGCCGCCCATATCGCCAGCACGGTCAGTTTGACGGTCCATGTTCCGTAGGTCTGTTTCATGTCATTTCACCGCCGGGCGCAGGCCCGAAGGCCGCCACATCAGGATCGCGATCATCAGGATCATGTTTGACGCCAGCGCCAGCTTGGGCGCCAGGAAGCCGACGTAATTGGCCACCAGCCCCACCATCAGCGCGCCCAGCAGGGTGCCTTCGATGGACCCGAGGCCGCCGATGATGACGACGATGAAGACCACGATCATCATTTCTCCGCCAAGGGCCGGGGTGATCAGCGTCTGGTAGCCCGCCCACATGGCCCCGCCGAGCGCCGCCAGCGCCGAGCCAAGCATGAAGACCCCGACGAACAGGCGGTCGACCCGGAACCCCAGCGCCTCGACCATCTCGCGGTTCTCGACGCCGGCCCGGATCAGCAGACCCAGCCGCGTGCGGTTCAGACCCCAGTAGAGCCCGGCAAAGACGATGCCGCCCAGCACGAAGGCGAAGGCGCGGTAGATCTCGATCGAGATATCGCCGATGATCCAGGCCCCTTCGAGGAAAGCGGGGCGCGGAACGGTGATCGGCGTGCCACCCCAGATCGCGAGGATCAGCTCTTCGGCGACGATCAGCGCGCCCATGGTGATCAGGATCTGGCGCAGGTGGTCGCGGTAGACCGGCTTGATGATGACCTTTTCAAAGAACAGCCCCGCCGCGAGGCCAAAGGCGAGGGCGGCTGAAAACGCCAGCACCAGGGCGGCAATGTTGAGCAGGACCGAAGGCGATCCCAGCCAGCCGCCAAGCGAGGCCAGCACGCTGGCCGCCACGAAGGCGCCGAAGCTGACAAAGGCCGAATGGCCGAAGTTCAGCACATCCATCAACCCGAAGACCAGGCTCAGCCCGCTGGCCATCAGGAAGACCATCATCCCCATGGCCAGCCCCGCCACGGTCAGTGTCACCCAGCTGGAGGGCGCCCCGATCAGCCCGAAGGCCAGGGCCGCCACGACCAGCGGCAGCAGGTTCACCCCGCCAAAACGTTCAAGCGTTGCGGTCATTCTTGTTCCCCTCATGCGGACAGGCTCAGCAGCTGGTCCTGAAGCGTCTGGTCGGCGGCGAAATCCGCCATGGTACCGCGATGGACGATGCGCCCGTCGTCGATCACGGCCATGTCGCGGCCCAACCGGCGGGCAAAGTGAAAATTCTGCTCGACCAGCAGGATGGTCGTCTCGGCGCTGATCTCGGCAAAGGCGCCGGCCATGGCATCGACGATGGCGGGGGCCAGCCCCTTTGTCGGCTCGTCGATCAGGATCAGGTCGCGTTTCTCGATGATGGCGCGGGCAACGGACAGCATTTGTTTCTGTCCTCCCGACAGGCTGCCCGCGGGCTTGTCCCAGAACCGTTCGAGTGCCGGAAAGATCCCATAGACGAAATCCAGCCGCCCCTTGTCGAAGCGGCCGTCGCGGGTGGCGAGCACCATGTTCTCCTCGACCGTCAGACCACCGAAGATGCCCATGTTCTCGGGGACATAGGCGATGCCGAGGCGGGCGATGTCGGCAGTGTGCAACCCGGTGATGTCCTGTCCGCGAAACCGGACCGAGCCGGGCGTCGGGGACCACAGCCCCATGATCGACCGCAGGGTGGTGGTCTTGCCCGCCCCGTTGCGCCCCAGCAGGACAAAGACGCCGCCTTCGGGCACATCGAAGGTCACGTCGTGCAGCACATGGTACTGGCCGATGTCGGTCTTCATTCCTGTGAGGGACAGCAGGCTCATGCGACCTCCTCGGTTGCGGAGCCAAGGTAGACTTCGCGCACCACGTCGCTGGACATGACCGTATCGGGGTCGCCATCGGCCACCAGCGCGCCGTTGTGCAACACGATGATCCGGTCCGCGAGGCTGCGCACGACGCTCATCTTGTGTTCGACCAGCAGCACGGTCTTGCTCGGGTCGGCCTTGATCCCGGCGATCAGGTCAAGGACGCCGGGCGCGTGATCAAGGCTCATCCCGGCGGTGGGTTCGTCGAACATGTAGATATCGGGCTCCATCGCCATCAGCAGGGCGACCTCGAGCTTGCGCTGGTCGCCATGGGGCAGGTTGGCCGCCAGGTCATGGGCCCTCGCCCCCAGCTTGGCGGCTTCGAGGTAATGTTCGGCCTTTTCGGTCAGGGCGCGGTAGTGGTGCACCGGGCGGAAGATCCGCCAACCCATGTGCGCCCGGGCCTGTACCGCAAGGCGGATGTTTTCCAGCACCGTGAGGGCGGGAAACAGGTTGGTCAGCTGAAAGGCGCGGCCGATCCCATGATGCGCCCGGGCCGAGGGTGCCATGCGTGTCAGGTCCTGACCGCCTTTCAGCACCTTGCCCGAGGTGGCGGGCAACTGGCCGGAGATCAGGTTGAAATAGGTCGTCTTGCCGGCGCCATTGGGGCCGACGATCACCGTCAGCTCTCCGGCATGGAAATCGCAGGTGACGGCGTCGACCGCGACATGGCCGCCAAAGCGGATCGTCAGATCCTGCGTGCTGAGGGAAGGGGGGATCGTGGAAAGGGTCATTCCGGGGTCCGCTGTCAGGGGAGAGGCGGCCCCGGCGCCGCAGGGGCGGGCCGGGACCGGTTGATCGGGCAAACGCGCGGGCTCAGCGGCCCAGTGGGATGTCCATTTCCCCGGGTTCGATGATGCGGACCAGCTCGGGGATCGCCCAGTCGACATCATCGTCGACGCGGATCTTGAAGTGCACCATGCTTTGCAGCGCCTGGTGGTCTTCGGGGCGGAAGGTCATCTGCCCCTTGGGGGTGTCCCAGGACATGCCTTCCATGGTGGCGATCAGGTCCTCGGTGTCGAGGCTGGGCGAGGTTTCGATCGCCTTGGCGACGGCCAGTGCGGCGGCCATGCCCCCGGCGGTGAAGAAATCGGGCGGGGTTTCGAAGCGCGCCATATGCTGTTCGACCAGCCAGTTGTTGATCGGGTTGTCATAGGATTCGTAGTAGTAATAGACCGCGCCTTCCATGCCGGGGAACCGCTTGTAGGTCGGCAGCACCGGCAGGATATGCCCGCCCATCGAAATCTCGATCCCGTGGCGGCCCGGGTCCATCGCCTGGATCTTGCCCGGCGCGTCACCGCCCCCGGCGATGTAGACCAGGATCACCTTGCGCCCGTCGAGATCCTTCAGCGCGTTGAACATGCGTTCCGTCGCGGCGGTGAAATCGGCGGTGCCCTGGGGCACGTATTCCTCGGCCACCACGGTGGCGCCGGTGCCGTCCAGCGCGGATTTGAACGCCTCGATCCCGTCGCGGCCAAAGGCATAGTCTTCGGCCAGTGTGGCCACATGCAGCGTCTCGTCGGGGTTCAGCGCGATGGCCTGCGCCTGCATGTCCATCGAGGAATTGCGCGAGGTCTTGAAGACATAGCGGTTGCCATCCGGCCCGGTCAGGCTGTCCGCGACCGCCGGTTCGACGATCAACAGCTTTTCGTAATCCGCCGCGATCGGCAACATCCCCTTGGTCACCCCGGAAGAGGTCGCGCCGACGGCCAGCAGCACATCGTCGTCGCCATAGGCTTCTTCCAGCACCGCGCGGGCGATGTCGGGTTTGAACTGCGTGTCCTTCTCGATGATCTCGATCGGGTGACCGTTGATCATGTTGGTGCCGCCGGTGGCATATTCCAGCCCCATCTCGAAGCCGGTCTGGCTTTGCTTGGAAAAGGCTTCGAAGCTGGAACCGGAAAGCCCGTGGATCAGTGCGATGCGAATCGGATCGCCGTCCTTGATCTGGGCCCCGGCCGCGCTGGTCAGGCTGAACGCCGCCAGCGCGACGCCGAAGACGCGTGCGAATTGTCTCATGATATTCCTCCCTTGAAGGCCGCAGGACGCGCCGTTGCCGTTGGCCCGCCTGTCGTCTACCTTGTGCCCCCAAGCATCCCTGCATTCTGGTGTCAGGCAATATCGTGAAAATACGTAGGCCCGATCCGGGGGCGCCCATGGACAGCGAAACCCCTTTTGACAGCGAAGACCTGGCGGAACTGGCCTATCTGCACGCGCCCATCGGCCTTGTGGTGACCGAGAACCGGGTGATCCGTGATTGCAACTTCGCCTTTGCGCAGATGTTCGGCTATGGCCGCGACGGCCTGCGCGATCAGCTGTTCGCACGGCTCTATCCGTCGGAATCCGAGTTTGCCAATATCCGCGACCGGGGTGTCGACCAGCTTCGCGAAACCAATTCCTACTGGGATGAACGGATCATGGCGCGGCGCGATGGCACGCTGTTCTGGTGCCGGGTGCGCGGCCACAGCTTTACCCCCGAGGACCCGCTGGCCCGCGCGGTCTGGAGCTTTGCCGACCTCAGCCGCATCCGGCCCTATATTCCGTTGACCCGGCGCGAACGCGAAATCGTGTCGCTGCTGGCGGAGGGCGACACCAGCAAGGAAATCGCCATCGCGCTGGATATCTCGCACCGCACGGTCGAGGTCTATCGGGCCAAGCTGTTGAAGAAATTCGGGGTCAGCAATACCAGCGCGCTGCTGAACTGCCTCGCCGGCGTCTATCAGGACCATATCGTCGGGCGCGACTGACGCGATCGGTGCTTCTGCCCGAAAGGGCCGCGCCAGCGGAGGCGCGGCGGAATGGTGTCAGGTTGGGGGGACTCAGGCTGCGGCTTCGCCGGCGGTGCCGTCCGTCCAGTCGAGGCTGTCGAAAGGTTCACGGAAGGCAAATTTCTTCAGGTGGTCTTCGAAGACGAACTTGGCGCGTTTCATCGTCGCGTCGTCTTCGGCAGTCACGACCATGTGCAGACCGTTTTCATCCGCCTGCATCGTCGCCGGACCGGCAGGCATTGCCGCCTTGGCCGAAGTGGCGTCGTATTCCACGGGCACCTTATGTGCGAAGTGCTTGCAAAGCTGCTGAAGGTATTTCGACCCATTGGCCGTTTCCAGATACGCGCTGGCGGTGAGCATGACGCCTGTCCTTTCTCCGATTCTTTTACTAGGGTATGAGCTTGACCCCTTCTTGGCAACGGGTTAGCCCCGAGGCCAACACAGCTTGCCCGCCGGGGGCGGCCTGCGCGTCAGGCCGGTTGAACCGCCCGAAGCCAGCCCACCCGGAGTTGCCATGTTCCAGATCCCGTCCCGCGCCGTCCGCCTGATCGCCCGTCCCTCTGCCCTGCTGGCCATCGCCGCAACGCTGGGGCTGGCGCCCGTCGCCGCCATGGCCGAGCCGATTACCTTTGAAACGGCCACCGGCACGATGGAGCTGCCCGCAACACCAAAGACCGTGGTCGCCCTCGACATCGCTGCCATCGATACGCTGGCCGCCCTGGGCGAAGTGCCCGCCGGCATCGTCACGCCGCTTTATACCGATTTCCTGGAACCACAGGTGGCCGGGTCCCAAGCCGTCGGCACCCTGTTCGAGGTCGATTTCGAAAAACTCGCCATCCTGCGCCCGGACCTGATCGTCGTCGGCACCCGCGCCGCCGCCCAGTCCGATGCCCTGTCGCGGCTGGCCCCGGTGGCAGACATGTCGATCGGCAATGACGCCTACGGCGACGGGGTGGCCCGCCTTGCCGCATATGGTGGGATCTTCAACAAGCAGGACGAGGCGGCAGCGCTTCGGGCCCAGCTGGACGCAACCCTTGCCGAGACCCGTGCCGCCGTCGCGGCCCATGGCGGCAAGGCGATGATCCTGCTCAGCAATGGTCCCAAGATCTCGACCTTCGGCAAGGACAGCCGGTTCGGCTGGCTGCACCGCCGCCTCGACTGGCCCGAAGCCGTCGACGGGATCGAGACATCGAACCACGGCGAACCGGTCTCGTTCGAATATGTCGCCCAGGCCAATCCCGAGACGATCCTGGTGATCGACCGGGGCACGGCCGTGGGGGAAGGCGCGCAGAATGCGCAGGCCACGCTGGACAACGCGCTGGTCCATGGCACCACGGCCTGGGAAGAAGGCCGGGTGATCTATCTTTCGGCACCCGAAGCCTATGTGTCGGCCGGGGGCGTGCAATCCTTGATCTTCACGCTGAACCAGATCACCGAGGCCCTGACCGGGGGCGGCGCCTGACCGCATGGCGCTGCTGGGTCGCCGGATGTCGAAGCTACGCTGGGCGGGGGCGCTGACGCTGCTGTTGGTGCTGGCGCTCCTGTCGCTGTTCATCGGCGCGGTGCCGGTGACCCTGCACGATCTGCTGACCGATCCGCAGGGGCAACAACTGCTGCTGGTCAGCCGGCTGCCGCGCACCCTTGCCGCGATCCTTGCGGGCGGCGCGCTGGCCGTGTCGGGGCAGATCATGCAGATCCTTGCCCGCAACCGCTTTGTCGAGCCGATGACGGCGGGGGCGGGGCAAAGCGCGGCGCTCGGCATCCTGATCGCGGCGCTGTTCTTTCCGGCCACGGCGATCTGGGCCAAGATGGGCATTGCCGCCTGCACCACGCTGATCGGCAGCGCCGGGCTGCTGGTGCTGATCCGGTCCCTGCCGCTGACCCAGCCGCTGCTGGTGCCGCTTGTTGCGTTGGTCTACGGCGGCGTCATCGGGGCCTTCACCACCTTCTTCGCCTACCAGGGCGACATGATGCAATTCCTCGGCGCCTGGATGACCGGAGAGCTGTCGGGCGTGCTTCAGGGCCGCTACGAGCTGCTTTGGGTCGGGGCGGGCGCGGCGGCGCTGACCTGGTTCATTGCCGACCGGATCACGGTGCTGAGCCTTGGTGAAAACGCCGCCCGCGGTCTGGGGCTGAATGTCGGCGCGGTGACGGCGGCGGGGCTGGTGGCGGTGTCGCTGACCACGGCCATGGTGGTCGTGACCCTTGGCGCGATCCCCTTTGTCGGGCTGGTGGTGCCCAATATCGTGGCCCGGCGCATGGGCGACAACCTGCGCCAGGCGCTGCCGGTGGCGGCCTGGTCGGGGGCGGTGCTGGTGCTGGCGGGCGACATGCTGGGCCGGGTGATGCGCGCGCCATTCGAGATCCCGGTGGCCTCGCTGGTCGGCGTGGCCGGGGCCGGGGTCTTTCTGGTGCTGCTGTACAGCGAGCCCCGCCATGACTAGGCGGTTGTGGATCCTGACGGGGCTGCTGGTCGCGCTGTCGCTGGTCTATGTGCTGGCCGGGGCAGGGCCGGCCTGGGAATTCCTGCTGCCGTTCCGCGCGACCAAGCTGGCGGCGATGTTGCTGGTGGGGCTGTGCCTGTCGGTGGCCACGGTGCTGTTTCAGACGATCACCGCGAACCGTATCCTGACGCCGTCGGTCATGGGGTTCGATGCGCTTTACATGCTGGTGCTGACGATCATGGTGCAGCTGCTTGGGTCCTCGGGCTATGCCGGTCTGCCCACGGCGCTGATCTTTGCCATCAACGTCAGCCTGATGACCCTGCTGGGACTGGGCCTTTTCACCCTGCTGCAAAAGGGCGCGCGGGGCGACATGATGCGGCTGGTGCTGACCGGGATCATTTTCGGCGTGTTGCTGCGCTCGGTCACCGAGTTCATTCAGCGGATGATCGACCCGGCGGAATTCCAGATGGTGCAAAGCATCTCCTTCGCGCGCTTCACATCGGTTGAACCGGCGTTGCTGGCCTTTGCCGCGCTGGTGTCCCTGCCGACGGTCTGGCTGGCCTGGCGGATGCGCGCCCGCCTCGACGTGCTTGGGCTGGGCCAGGTCCCGGCCACCGGCCTTGGCGCGCGCCCGAAACAGGGGCAGGCCGTGGCGCTGATCCTGATCTGCATCCTTGTCGCCGCCGCCACGGCGCTGGTCGGGCCGATGTCGGGCATGGGCGGCGGGCCGGCCAGCTTCTTCGGGCTGATCGTCACCGCGCTGGCCCATGTCATTACCCCGACCGAGCGGCACGCCGTTCTGATCCCGTCCGCCGCGCTGATGGGCTGCATCATCCTGGTCGGCGGGCAGACCATCATGGAACGGCTGCTTGCCCTCAGCACGCCGCTGTCGGTGGTGATCGAACTGGTCGGCGGTCTTCTGTTCCTGGCGCTTCTGCTGAAAAGGAAACGCGCATGATCCGTATCCGCGACCTGCATCACCACATCGGCCGTGCCGAGATCCTGACCGGCATCGACCTTGATCTGCCAAGGGGGGGCATCACCGCGCTGGTGGGGCCGAACGGGGCGGGGAAATCCACGCTTCTGTCGCTGGTCGCGCGCTTGCAGAAGATCCAGCGCGGCACGATCCATGTAGATGACCTTGGCATCGGCAAGGCCGCCGACCGCGATCTGGCCCGGCTGCTGGCGATCATGGCGCAAAGCAACCACGTCTCGGCCCGCCTGCGCATCCGCGAGCTGGTCGGTTTCGGGCGCTACCCCTGGCACCATGGCCATCCGACGGCGAAGGATCAGCAGGTCATTGCGACCGCTCTGGATCGCTTTGGCCTGACGCCGATGGCGGATCGCTTCCTCGACGAGATCTCGGGCGGGCAACGCCAGCGGGCCTTTGTCGCCATGGCCTTTGCGCAGGATACCGACTACCTGCTGCTGGACGAGCCATTGAACAACCTCGACCTTGCCGGCGCGCGCGGGCTGATGAAGCTGCTGCGCCGCATGGCCGACGAAGATGGCAAGACCATCGTGATCGTGCTGCATGACATCAACTACGCCACGGCCTTTGCCGATCGTATCGTGGCGATGAAGGACGGGCGAATCGCCGCCCAGGGCGCGCCCGGAGAGGTTGTGACAGAACCCTTCCTGCGCGAGGTGTTCAGCTCCGATGCCCGGATATCGCACATCGACAACCGGCCCTATGTTCTGATCTGATCCGCAATCCCGCCCTCGCAGCGGAGCGCGGCGATTAATGTTGACTAGAACAGTTGGTTATCCTACCCCCTGCGGGACGCCAGCCGCCGCGTACCTGCGTACCTCCCTCGGTTTTCCCGGACGCAAAGCCAGCCTCGTCGCGAAAGTGGTTCCCTTGCGCTCCCGGACAGGCCGGGTCGAGACGTCCGGCGCCCTTTCACCCGTGTGACATTTTCGGCCGGTGGCATCGCCTTCCGGCCCACACCTGTGAGTTTCGTCGCGACCGGCGGCCATGGGATCTGACAAAGGAGTTCGACATGGCAGGCCGGCACAGCAGCACCGCGATGGGTTTCCTGACATTCGCCGCCCTGACGGCATGTCTGGCGGTCCCGGCTTTCGCGCAGAACGCGACCGCGCCGACCGATGGCTCCGGTGCCGTCACAGTCGAAAGCGCCCCCGTTATCGGCGACAGCATCGAACAGCCCTCGGCGCCCTCGGCCAGCGGCGGGACACCCGCAGCGCCTCGGACGACCGATGATGCCGCCCCCGCTGCGCCGGCTGCCAGCGACCTTCCGGCAGAGCCTTCGGCCCCGGCAAGCGGTACTGATACGCAGGCCGCGCCGGGTTCCGTCGCAGAAAATGCGACATCGGCGGAAATTGATCCCGAGACCGCTCCGGCTGATGGCGCCGCACCTGTTGCCGCAGAGGACGCCACTCCCCCGACCGAGGCGCAACCATCCGTACCGGAAGCGCCGCAAACCCTGACCGGAATGGTTTCGGATGCCTCCGATCGGGGTATGGAGTTCCTGATCAACGGCGGCCCGGCGATCTGGGCCATCGCGGCCCTGTCGGTGGTGACCGTGGCGTTGATCCTGTGGAAAGTCTGGCGCCTGGTGCTGGAAGGGGCCTGGTCGCGCCGCACCTCGCGCCGCGCCGTCGCCGCCTGGGAACAGGGCGAAGCCGCCGTGGCCATCGCCACCGTCCGCGACCGCAAGGGGGTGCGTTCCCGCATGGTCCATGCCGCGATGCGCGCCCGCCTGACTCTTGAAGAGGACGCCGCGCGCGAGGAAACCGCGCGGGTGGCCAAGCGGCTGCTTGGCGCCCAGGGGTCGGCCCTGCGGGCGCTGGAACTGATCTCGACCATCGCGCCACTGCTGGGTCTTCTGGGCACGGTCATGGGCATGATCTCGGCCTTCCAGGCCCTTCAGGCCGCAGGCTCCAACGCCGATCCCTCGCTGCTTGCCGGCGGGATCTGGGAGGCCCTGCTGACCACCGCCGCCGGCATGGCGGTGGCGATCCCGGCCTCGGCGGCACTGACCTGGTTCGAAGCCGTGGTCGAACGCCTGCGCCAGGATCTCGAGGACCTGGCGGCGCGGATCTTCATCGCCGACCTGCCGGGCGAAGGCATGGGGGCGGGCGACACCCTGTCGAAACTGGCCGCGCAATAGGCGGGGGCAGGTACCGGATAGATGAGCTTTCTTGCCACCACCCCAAGGCCGCGCCGCAAGCCGAGCCTCACGCCGATGATCGACGTGGTGTTCCTGCTGCTGGTCTTCTTCATGCTGGCCTCGCGGTTCGGCGTGGACCAGGTGTTGCCGCTGCCGCTGGCCTCTGCGGGGCAGGGCTATGAAGGGCCGCCACGACTGGTCGACATCTTGCCCGAGGGACTGCGCGTGAACGGCCGCGATATCGCTCCGGGCGCGCTGGCGACGGAGATCGGCGGGCTGACTTCCGCGCCGACCGACACGATCATCCTGCGCGGTGCCGAGGGCGCCGAACTGCAGCGCGTCGTCGATGTGGCCGCTGCCCTGCGCACGGCGGGCTATGCCAATCTCGTGCTGGTGGAGTGACCATGGCAACCGATTTTTCATCCCCCGCACGCCGACCGCAGGGCGAATCCATCGTCCCGATGATCAACGTGGTGTTCCTGCTGCTGATCTTCTTCCTGATGACTTCGCGCCTGACCCCGCCTGAACCCTTCGAGGTGGCCCCCCCCAAGGCCGCCGAAGGCGCCGAAGCCGATGAGACGGCGGTGCTGTTCGTCTCGGCCGAAGGCGAAGCGGGCTTTCGCGACCTGCGCGGCGCCGAGGCGGTCGCGGCCTATGTCGCGGACAACGACGGGCGCGAAGGCGCGCCCCAAATCCGAGCGGATGGCAAGACCGAAGCCGCCGTCGTGGCCCGTCTGCTGGGCGATCTGACAGCGGCGGGGATGCAGAACGTCGCGCTGGTGGTGGCGCCGCAATGAAACGACTTGCTGAAATCGCGGCCTTTCTGGCCCTCGCCATCGGCCTTCACGTGGCTTTCGCGATCCGCATTCCGTCGAAGGACGGCGCGGATGCAGGCGGGCAGGGCGGGGCTGCGCTGGTGACGCTGCAAGGCGCGCCTCCGGGCACGGTGGACATGGTGGAACGCTGGGAAACCCCGCCCGAGATGGTGAGCGAACCCGTGGTCGAGGAAATGGTGCAGGAGGCCGCGCTGACCCCGCCGACCCCGACCCGCCCGGTCACGCCGGTCGCCCCGCGCCCGGCCTTCCCGATGGTGACCCTGCCGGACGCGATGCCCGAAACGGCTGCCCTGCCAAAGGTTGAAACCGATGTGCCCCCGCCCCCGGAGCCTGAACCCGAGGTCGAGCCTGATCCCGAGCCAGAGCCAGAGCCAGAGGAAGTCGCCGAGCCGCTTCCAGAGCCGGAACCCGAAGTGACCCCTGAACCCGAACCCCAGGTGGCCGAAGAAGCGCCGTCGGAGATGGTGCCCGATACCTCGCGCCGTCCACAGGCGCGGCCGCGTGATTTCACGCCCAGGGTCGTCGCCCGCGAGGAGCCCCGCCCGGAAAAGGCCGAAGACGGTCCGCGCCAGCAGGCCGCCCGTGCCGGTGGCAGCGGTGGGGCGACGCAACAGGCCGCAGGCTCTGGCGGATCGCAGCAGGCGGGGCAGAACAACGGTCAGGTCCGGGCCGGTGCGGGCAAGGATGCCGCCCGGCTGGAAGCCGTCTGGGGCGGGCAGATCCGCAACCGGATCGAACGGCGCAAACGCTTTCCGGGTGGGATGCGGGGCAAGCAGGGCCGGGTGGTCGTGCGCATCACCGTGTCGCGGGACGGCAACGTGATGGGTGCCCGTGTCGTGCGTTCGTCCGGGGAGGCCGTCTTTGATCAGGAAGCGATGAAGGCGATCCAGCGGGCCGGGCGCATGCCCTCGGCGCCCGCCGGGCTGAGCCAGGCAAGTTATACCTTCACCCTGCCGATGGACTTCAGCTGAGGGTCTGTTTCAGCTGAGATTTGGCGGCGCGGGGGGCCCTTGCGCCGCGTGTGGTCAGGATCGGGCCTGCCGAAGGCCGAGGCCCCAAAGGCGGATGTTCAGAATACCGCTGTTCAGAAAACCGGGCCGAACATCGCCACCGTGTTGTGCCACAAGCGCCACCAGAAGCCCCAATGCGTGACCTCCTCGATCGTCATGACATGGGAGGCGTCGATATAGCTTTGCTGCCGGGCGCGCAGTTCGCCGGTCAGCTCGGCATCTTCGAGCAGGATGTTGTTCTCGTAGTTCAGCTCGAAACTGCGCCGGTCTAGGTTGGCCGAGCCGATCAGGGCGGCGCGCCCGTCGAAGGTCAGGCTTTTGGCGTGCAGCAGGCCCAGCGGGTATTCACAGATCTTAACGCCGGCCTTCAGCAACTCGTAGTAATAGCTGCGGCTGGCGGCGGCGACGATCCAGCTGTCGTTGCGCGCGGGCATGACCAAGGTGCAATCCACCCCGCGCCGCGCCGCGATGCAGAGCGCCGATTGCATGGCCTCGGTTGGCACGTAATAGGGCGTGGTCAGCACCAGTTCGCGGCGCGCCGCATGGATCAGCAGGTCGAAAAGTTCCGGCATGGTCTCGGCGTGGACCGTGGGGCCGGTGCCGATGACCTGCGCGAGGATGCCGCCCGTGGGGAAATCGGGCCGCGGCTGGGTCAGGATCGGACGCAGGTCGTCCTTGCGATGCGCCATCCAGTCGGAGATGAACAGCGTCTGGTTCTGCACCGCGATCGGGCCTTCGAAGCGCACCATCAGGTCGACCCAGGGGGCATATTTCGACTTTACGGCGAAAGAGGCATCGGCGCAGTTCTGGCTGCCGCAATAGGTGATGCGATTGTCGATCACCACGATCTTGCGGTGATTGCGCAGGTCGATGCGGCCCCGCACGGGATGCACCAGAGGATTGCTGACCGGCAGGGCGCGGGTCAGCTGTACCCCGGCATCCGCCATGCGCTTCCAATGGGCCGAGCGGATCAGGCGGCGCGATCCGATATCATCCGCCATGGCCCGGACGGCGACGCCGCGCCGGGCGGCGCGGATCGCAGCCTCGGCCATGCGGATGCCGCTGTTGTCGTCGAGCCAGATGTAGAACAGCAGGTGCACGTGATCTTCGGCCGCGTCGATATCGGCGGTCATGGCGTCGATGGTCGCCTCTGAATCCGCCAGCAGACGCGCCCTGTTGCCGCGCAGGGGCACCACGCCGCAGACCGCTTCGACATATTGGAACAGGTGACGCAGGTCGGGCGAGGCAAGCTCGGTCCCGGCCTCGACCTCCTTGGCCTGACGATGCGCCCCGGCGCGCATGTCCGACTGGATCTGGCGATAGCGCGCCGCACGGCGTCGCCCGATATTGGTTTCCCCGAACAGCAGGTAGCCCAGCATGCCCAGGGCCGGCAGCGCCAGCATGACCAGTACCCAGGCCACGCGGGACGAAGGCGCGCGCCCCGGCCGGATCAGCGCCCGGATCAGGAAATACCCCTGCGCCAGCAGGTAGCAGACCGCAAAGACCGCTCCGAAGGGAAAGGATTCCATTGTCTTTTACTCCGGGGTTCAGACGTTGCGTTACCTCTAGCCGCTTGGGGCGGCCCAAAGAAGACGCAAAGACCCCGGCACCAGGCCTTTGTGGGATGCGGGCCACGCCGGACGGCTTGCGAAGCCGGGTGATTTTGCGCTGGTCAGACCGCCCCCGGCTGCCTATGGAAAAGGAATGAACGACAGCTTGCCCCCATGCCCCCAATGCGCCTCGATCTATGCCTATCAGGTCGATGCGTTGCTGATCTGCCCCGAATGTGGCCATGAATGGTCTGCCGAGGCCGCGCCGGACGACGAGACGGCGGTGCGCGACAGCGTGGGCAATATCCTGGCCGATGGCGATACGGTGACGCTGATCAAGGATCTGAAGCTGAAGGGAACCTCTTCGGTCATCAAGGTCGGCACCAAGGTGCGCGGCATCCGGCTTGTGCCAGGCGATCACGACATTGACTGCAAGATCCCCGGCGTCGGTCCGATCGGGCTGAAATCCCAATTCGTCAAGAAAGTGACCGGCTAGGGCCGACACCCCACCGGCCAAGCGTTGACGACCTGACCGGGCAGCCGGTCGGGTCCTGCCATCCCCCCGATTCCCGCCTTTCTGCCCGCGACGTGGTTTCCGCTGCTTCGCAGGGGTCCCCTGCGCGCGCATGGGGTCCCCTGCTTTGCGGACAGGCAACATCTGGCGGTGTCCCCAGCTATATCCACAAGAAATCGTATTTATCCCCAAGAATTGTCTTTACAGGTCCTCCCCCGCACACCACCATATCTGGTATAGGACACGGGAAATCGCCCTGTCCTTCGAGCAGGCACCTAGCGCTTGGGGCGCTGCCAGCCCCACGCGCTACACAAAAAAGAGGTGGCGCCATGGCCTTGTCCGAATCCTTCATTTCCGAAGATCTGCACCCTATCGACATCGTCGAGACCCTTGCCGAATTCAACGACTGGGATTTCGACCGGATCGGCGACGACCAGATCGCCATGGCGGTCGAAGGGCAGTGGCGGACCTATTCCATCACGCTGGCCTGGTCGGGCTACGACGAGACGCTGCGCATGGTCTGCACCTTCGAGATGGAGCCCCCCGCCGAGACCCTGCCGGGCCTTTACGAACTGCTGAACCTCGTCAATGACCAGCTCTGGGCGGGCAGCTTTACCTACTGGGAAGAACAGAAACTGATGGTCTTCCGCTACGGCCTTGTGCTGTCGGGGGAACAGATGGCCAGCCCGGAACAGATCGACACACTGATCACCGCGGCGGTGACATCCTCGGAACGCTATTACCCCGCCTTCCAGATGAATGTCTGGGGTGGACGCTCGGCGCGGTCGTCGCTGGAGGTCGCCATTGCAGAGGCCTACGGGCGGGCGTAACACTGGCCCCCGAATGACATTGGGGGACTTATGGCACTGGAAAACGTGGCCGCGAAGGGGCTCGTGCTTCTTGGATGCGGCAAGATGGGCAGCGCGATGCTGGAAGGCTGGCTCAAGGGCGGTCTTCCGGCCGGATCGGTCTGGGTCCTTGACCCCAATCCCTCAGATTGGCTGAAGGCGACCGGCGTCCATCTGAACGAAGAGATCACCATTACACCCGCCGTCGCCATCGTCGCGGTGAAACCGCAGATGATGGGCGCCGCCCTGCCTGCGCTGCGCGCGCTTGGCGGGGGCGACACGCTGTTCATCTCCATCGCCGCGGGCACGCCAATCAGCGCCTTCGAAAAGGCCTTTGGCGCGACCAGCCCGATCATCCGCGCCATGCCCAACACGCCTGCCGCCGTCGGCCGGGGTATTTCCGCCATCATCGGCAATGCCCACGTTGGTGAGGCCGGGCTGAACCAGGCCGAGGAATTGCTGTCCGCTGTCGGGCAGGTGGTCCGACTGGAAGGCGAAGAGCAGATGGATGCGGTGACGGCCGTTTCCGGCTCGGGCCCCGCCTATGTCTTTCACCTGATCGAAACGCTGGCCGCCGCCGGTGTCGCCCAGGGCCTGCCCGAGGCGCTGGCGCTGCAACTGGCCCAGGCGACCGTCGCCGGGGCAGGGGCCCTGGCCGAAGGCGCGGCAGAGGACCCCTCGCAGTTGCGGGTCAATGTCACCAGCCCCAATGGCACCACGCAGGCCGCGCTTGAGGTCCTGATGAACGAAGACGACGGGTTTCCCGCCTTGCTGAAACGCGCCGTCGCCGCAGCGGCGGACCGGTCGCGGGAGCTGGCGAATGGCTGAGCCGATTGCCTTTGACGATTTCCTCAGGGTCGATATCCGCGCCGGGCGGGTGATCCGCGCGGAACCCTTTCCCGAGGCCCGCAAACCGGCGATCAAGCTCTGGATCGATTTTGGCCCCGAGATCGGGGAAAAGAAGACCTCGGCCCAGATCACGGCGCATTACACACCCGAATCGCTGATTGGCAGGATGGTCATGGCGGTGGTGAATTTCCCGCCCCGCCAGATCGGACCCTTCATGTCCGAGGTGCTGACGCTCGGCCTGTCCGATGGGGACGGCGGGATTGTGCTGATCGCACCGGATCAGGACGTGGCTGCAGGGGAGCGGATGCATTGAAACGGATCCTGCTCAGCCGCCCGATGCCCCCTGCCACGATCCGCGCCGCCGAGGCGCTTTTCGAGGTCGAGATCCGCAACAGCATCAAGCCGATGACCCCGGCCGAGATCCGGTCGGGTCTGGCTGTCTTCGATGGCATGATGCTGACCCTTGGGGATGTGGTCACCGCCGAAGCCCTGCAGGATTTCGGTCGCCCGCGCTGCAAGATGCTGGCCAATTTCGGCGTCGGCTACAACCATATCGACACCGAGGCCTGCCGCGCCCACGGAGTGACCGTGTCCAACACGCCGGGGGCCGTGACCGATGCCACGGCGGATGTCGCCCTGACGCTGATCCTGATGACCTGCCGCCGGGCCGGCGAGGCAGAGCGCCTTGTGCGGTCGGGCAAATGGGAGGGCTGGCACCCGACGCAGATGCTGGGCACCCACGTCTCGGGGCGCAAGCTGGGTGTGATCGGCATGGGCCGGATCGGGCAGGCCGTGGCGCAGCGCTGCCATTTCGGTTTCGGCATGGAGGTCGGCTATTTCAACCGCTCGGCCAAGGATCTGGCGCTGCCTGCGCAACGTTTCGACAGCCTGACGGATATGGCCGGTTGGGCGGATGTGCTGGTGGTCGCGGTGCCGGCCAGCGACGAGACCCATCACCTTGTCGATGCGGCGGTTCTGGGCGCGATGCAGCCCCATGGGGTGCTGGTCAATATCGCGCGCGGGGATATCGTCGAAGAAGCCGCCCTGATCGCGGCGCTGCAATCGGGGCAGATCGGCGGCGTTGGTCTGGATGTCTATGAATTCGAACCCAAGGTCCCCGCGGCGCTGATCGCGCAGGAAAACGCGGTGCTGTTGCCGCATCTCGGGACCGCCGCGCTGGATATCCGCGAGGATATGGGCGCCATGGCGGTCGAAAACCTGCGCGCCCATTTCGCCGGGGAAGCGGTTCCCAACCAGGTGAACTGAGTTTTTGTCGGGCCGATCTTCGGATTGGCCCGGCTGCGGATTGGCCCGACTGCGGATTGGCCCGGCTGCGCTTCAGGTCGGGCCGTCGCCCATTTCCTCGCGCCAGTGGCGGCGGCATAGCGAGACGTAGGTTTCGTTCCCGCCGATCTGGATCTGGTTGCCTTCGCGCTGGGCCGTGCCACCGGAATCGCGGCGCACCACCATGGTGGCCTTGCGCCCGCAGTGACAGATGGTGCGCACTTCGCGCATCTCGTCAGCCAGCGCCAGCAGGGCCGAGGAGCCCTCGAACAACGCGCCCCGGAAATCCACCCGCAGCCCGTAGCACATGATCGGCACACCCAGATCATCCACCGCGCGGGCCAGCTGCCAGACCTGGGCGCGGGTCAGGAACTGGGCCTCGTCCAGAAAGATGCAGGCACAGGGGCCGGTCTCCAGCCGGGCGTGGATCTTGGCGAAAAGGTCGTCGGTCTCATCGAAGGTATCCGCCGCGACGCCGATGCCGATGCGGCTGGCGATGCGCCCCTCGCCGGCGCGATTGTCGAAACGCGCGGTCAGCAGATAGGTCTGCATGCCCCGTTCGATGTAATTGTGCGAGGCCTGCAAGAGAACGGTGCTCTTGCCGGCGTTCATGGTGGAGTAATGAAAATAGAGCTTGGCCATGGGGCGTGAAATACCCGCGGCGGGCCGGGCGGGCAAGTCGGGGACGGGGGCTTTCAAGACAAAGGGGGCGCCCGCAAGCGCCCCCGTCAACTGGTCGAGCTTATCCGCCTCAGAAGGTCAGATGTTCATGCGATCCAAGGTCCGGGGTCGCGTCGGTTGTCACGGATTTGGCCATTTCATAAAGGAACTTGGCCCCACCATCGGTGAACCAGATCTCGGCATTTGCGGGGCGCAACCCGATCAGGCGCACATCGGGGTCCTCGCGGCCTTCTTCGAACCAGGCTGCGGCGACACGGCTCCAGATCTCGTCCAGCTTGGCGGGATCATTGACCTCGGACAGGGTGCCGCTGACATGGGCGTAGATCTTGGCATCCCGTTCGGCCACCAGGAAATGGCTGTCGCGCTTTTCCATCGCCGCCTTATGGGCGGTGGTGCCCTTCGAGGTGATGAACCAGAGCATCCCCGCCTCGGGGTCGACCTGGTGGCTCATGGGGACGAAATCATGGGCCTCGGTCAGCAGCATCCCGGCGGTGACGTCTTCCATCCGTTTCCAGAAGGTCTCGGCGGTTTCGGTGCGGGTCTGATGGTCTTTCATGTCACGATCTCCTTCGCGTTTCGCGGTGGGTCTGGTGACATAACGTGGGGCTGGCGTCCCGGTTCCTGTGCCCCTGCTCCTGCGCGGTACGGGGCCGGCCTCTATCCGCCGGGGCGGGGGCGTAGGACTGATGCGCCAAAGAAGGCGGCAGGCAGATGTGAAACCGCCGCCCCGGATGTCTTCGGCGCGGCGGTGGGGGTCAGATCAGCGGGACAAGCGGCACATTGCAGCCCGCCAGAAGCGCAAGTGTACCCAGCAGGGTGAGGCGGATCGCGAGACGGTTCATCATGGGAAAACCCCTTTGCGCGCTGCTCAGCTTACCTGCAGCGCTTCGACTTCAAGTTCGCCCTCTTCGCGCGCCTGAATGGCGCGGACCGCGGCCATGGCCCCGGCGGCTGTCGTATAATAGGGGATCTTGTCGTAAAGCGCGATGTTGCGGATCGCCCGGCTGTCATTGACGGACTGTGCGCCCTCGGTCGTGTTCAGAACCAAGGCAATGGCATCGTCCTTGAGTTGATCGACGATGTTCGGGCGCCCTTCATAGACCTTGTTGACCCGCGTGCAGCCCAGACCGGCGGCGTCGAGCCAGGCGGCCGTGCCCTTGGTCGCCGCGATCTCGAAGCCGAGGCCCAGCAGGGTGCGGGCGGCATCCAGCATCGCGTCATGCTTGTCCTCGTCACGAATCGACAGGAAGACGCGGCCCTCGCGCGGCAGTTCCGTTCCGGCGCCCAACTGGGCCTTCAGGAAGGCGCGGGCAAAGCTCTTGTCATAGCCCATGACTTCGCCGGTCGAGCGCATTTCCGGGCCAAGGATGGTGTCCACGCCGGGGAAGCGGGCGAAGGGCAGCACGGCTTCCTTCACCGCGTAGCCTTCGATCTGCGGATCGACCAGGTCGAAGGCGGTCAGCTTTTCGCCTGCCATGATCCGTGCCGCGATGGAGGCGATGGGGCTGAGCACAGCCTTGGCGACGAAGGGCACCGTGCGGCTGGCGCGCGGGTTGACCTCGATCAGGTAGATGTCGTCACCCTTGACGGCGAACTGCACGTTCATCAGGCCGACGACGCCCAGTTCCAGCGCCAGGGCGCGGGTCTGGCGTTTCAACTCGGCGATGATCTCGGGGGACAGCGAGTAGGGCGGCAGAGAACAGGCCGAGTCGCCCGAGTGCACGCCGGCTTCCTCGATGTGCTCCATGATGCCTGCGACATGCACGTCCTCGCCGTCGCAAAGGGCGTCGACGTCGACTTCGGTCGCGCCGGCCAGGTAGTTGTCGAGCAGCACGGGACTGTCCCCCGAAACCACGACGGCTTCGCGGATGTAGCGCCGCAACCCGTCCATCTCGCGCACGATTTCCATGGCGCGGCCACCCAGCACGTAGGACGGGCGGATCACCAGCGGGAAGCCGATTTCCTCGGCGATCTCCAGCGCTTCGGCGTCGCTGTGGGCGATGCCGTTGTGCGGCTGCTTCAGGCCGAGGCGGTTGACCAGGTCCTGGAACCGCTCGCGGTCCTCGGCCAGGTCGATGGCGTCGGGCGTGGTGCCAAGGATCGGGATCCCGGCCTCCTGCAGCGCGTTCGCCAGCTTCAGCGGGGTCTGCCCGCCGAACTGCACGATGACGCCGTGCAGGGTGCCGTTGGACAGCTCGACCCGCAGGATCTCCATCACGTGTTCGAAGGTCAGCGGCTCGAAGTACAGGCGGTCGCTGGTGTCGTAGTCGGTCGACACGGTCTCGGGGTTGCAGTTGACCATGATGGTTTCATAACCGACGTCGGTCAGCGCGAAACAGGCGTGGCAGCAGCAGTAGTCGAATTCGATCCCCTGGCCGATCCGGTTGGGGCCACCGCCGAGTATCACGACCTTCTTGCGGTCGGAGGGCCGTGCTTCGCATTCCACTTCGCCCATCATCGGGGCTTCGTAGGTGGAATACATGTAGGGAGTCTGGGCTTCGAATTCCGCCGCGCAGGTGTCGATGCGCTTGAAGACGGCCGTGACGCCCAGGTTGTGCCGCGCCCGGCGCACCTGGTCTTCATCGCGCGCCGACAGGGTGGCCAGGCGGGCGTCCGAGAAGCCCATCATCTTGACGCGGCGCAGGCCCTCTTCGCTGACCGGCAGGCCGGAGGTGCGGATTTCGGCTTCGGCATCGACGATCTCGCGGATGCGGGACAGGAACCATGGGTCGAAGCTGGTCGCGCCCTGGATCTGCAGGTCCGACAGCCCGTGGCGCATGGCCTGGGCGATGACGCGGATGCGGTCCGGGGTCTGCTGCGACAGGGCCTTGATGACCGAGGCTTCGTCCGGCGCGCCGGGGATCTCGATTTCGTCGAGGCCGGTCAGACCGGTTTCCATCGAGGCCAGCGCCTTTTGCAGGCTTTCGTGGAAGGTCCGGCCGATCGCCATGACTTCGCCCACGGATTTCATCGCGGTGGTGAGCTCGGGCTTGGAGCCGGGGAATTTCTCGAAGGCAAAGCGCGGGATCTTGGTGACGACATAGTCGATGGTCGGCTCGAAACTGGCGGGCGTCACCTTGGTGATGTCGTTGTCGAGCTCGTCGAGCGTGTAGCCCACGGCGAGCTTGGCGGCGATCTTGGCGATGGGGAAGCCGGTCGCCTTGGAAGCCAGCGCCGAGGAGCGCGACACCCGCGGGTTCATCTCGATCACGACCATGCGGCCGTCTTCGGGGTTCACCGCCCATTGCACGTTGGACCCGCCGGTTTCGACGCCGATTTCACGCAGCACGGCAATCGAGGCCGCGCGCATCGCCTGGTATTCCTTGTCGGTCAGGGTCAGGGCAGGGGCCACGGTGATCGAGTCGCCGGTGTGCACGCCCATCGGGTCGACGTTTTCGATCGCGCAGACGATGATCGCGTTGTCCGCCTTGTCGCGGACGACTTCCATCTCGAATTCCTTCCAGCCCAGAAGGGATTCGTCGACCAGGATCTGCGCCATCGGCGAGGCTTCCATGCCCGAGCGGCAGTAGTATTCGTAATCGTCGCGGTTGTAGGCGACGCCACCGCCGGTGCCGCCAAGGGTGAAGGCGGGGCGGATGATGGCGGGCAGGCCGATGTCGTCCAGCGCGGCCATGGCATCGGCCAGACCGGCGTTGATGTCGAAGCGCCCGTCGGCCTTCTTCGGCGCGGTGACGATGGTCGCCTTGGGGTTTTCCAGACCGATGCGGTCCATCGCTTCGCGGAACAGCTTGCGGTCCTCGGCCATCTCGATGGCCTGACGGTTGGCGCCGATCAGCTCGACGCCGAATTTCTCAAGCACGCCAAGGTCATCCAGCGCGAGGCTGGTGTTCAGCCCGGTCTGCCCGCCCATGGTGGGCAGCAGCGCGTCGGGGCGTTCCTTTTCGATGATCTTGGCGACGATCTCGGGGGTGATGGGCTCGATATAGGTCGCGTCGGCCATGTTCGGATCGGTCATGATCGTCGCGGGGTTCGAGTTCACCAGGATGACCCGGTAGCCTTCCTCGCGCAGGGCCTTGCAGGCCTGGGCGCCGGAATAGTCGAACTCGCAGGCCTGTCCGATCACGATGGGGCCTGCTCCGATGATCATGATGGATTTGATATCGGTTCTTTTGGGCATGGCAGGACCTCTTCGCGGGACAGCACGCGACGGTCATCTGACCTCGCGCAAATTGTCGCGGTTATATCCATGCGGCGCTGGGGTTCAACCCCCATTGGCGTTCAGGATGCCGGGGGCGGACCTGGGGCCCCACAGGTGCCGGACCGGGGCTGCGGAGGCGCCGCCGCTACTGCGCGGCGGTCGCCTGGGCCGCGTCTTCTGCGGCGGGGTTGTACAGGTAGTCGCGGGTCAGCGGGACGGCCTTCTGGTCGCGGGCCAGCTGGAACTGGAACACCACCTGGTCGTTCAGCCGGAAGGTCAGCTCGCTGGCGATCAGGTAGAGCCGCCACATCCGAACGAAACGCGCGTCGTACAGCGCCTCGGCCTTGTCGGCGTTCGCCATGAAGCGGTCGTACCAGGCCTTCAGGGTCTCGGCATAATGCAGGCGCCAGACCTCGACATCCGTGGTGACGAGGCGTTCCTTTTCCACCGCCGACATGGCTTCGGACATGGCGGGCACATAGCCGCCGGGGAAGATGTACTTGGTAATGAAGGCGGCGGTGGTCGTGGGCGGGTCGCTGCGCCCGATTGTATGGATCAGCGCGATGCCGTCGGGTTTCAGGCATTGCTTCACATGATGGAAGTATTCCCGGTAATGCGGCACGCCCACATGTTCGAACATCCCGACCGAGACCACACGGTCGAAGGTTTCGGTGACATGACGGTAATCCTGCAGGCGGAAGTCGACGCGATCCTCCAGCCCGGCCTGCCGGGCGCGTTCGACCGCAATGGCGTGCTGTTCCTTCGACAGGGTCACGCCGACCACCCGCGCCCCGTAATCGCGCGCCAGCGTCAGACCCATGCCGCCCCAGCCGCAACCGATGTCCAGCACGGTCATCCCCGGCTCGATCAGCAACTTGTCCGCGATATGCGCTTTCTTGGCCGCCTGCGCCTGTTCAAGGGTCATCCCGTCACGGGGGAAATAGGCGCAGGAATATTGCCGGTCCGCATCGAGGAACAGATCGTAGAGCGCCCCGGACAGGTCATAATGCCGGGCCACGTTTTCCTGTGCCTTGCCGACCGGGTTGAATTGCGCCAGCCGCCGCAACGCAAGGCGCAGCCCCTGCACCGGCTTCTGCCACCATGCGGGATCCTTGCCGCGCAGGTTCAGGATGCCCAGGCTGATCAACCCGTAGAGGTCATCGTCTTCGATGGTCAGGCGCGCGTCCATGTAGGCTTCGCAGACCGCCAGTTCGAGATCCCAGATCAGCTTGCGCGGTAACGTCGGATCATGCAGCGTGATCGCCACCTCGGGCGCCCCGGGTCCGGGGCCGAAGGTCCTGTGGCTGCCATCCGCATAGGTCACGCGCAGACGACCTTTCGTGATGGCGCGTTCAAGAAATTTGCTGAGCAGGCTTTCCCACATCGTCGTTCTCCCCACCCCGGGATCTTGTTCATCAAGCGAGGACAGGGGGCAGCGGATGCATGCGTCAGTCAGGATCCGCCATTCCCCGAACTTTCGCGTCTGGACAGAATGCCAGCACCGGACGGAAAGTAAATTGCACTGGTGCAGAGAAGGCTGTGCTTCACCGCACTTTTGGCGCTTTTGCGGTCAGGTTTCGTTGAATTTGCAGGCAATTTTTCGGTCACGCCGGTCAGATGGCGGTCTGGGGCGTGTCGAGGCCCCCGCGTGAATGTGCCCCGAACGCTCGCGACAGCGCCGCCGGCGGGGCCGCGCGGTAGCCTGTCGGACCCACAGGCGGGTGCCAGGACGGGTGTGCGCCGGACAAGCCGCGGCCCCGCTTCCCTTGACTTTCGCGCACCTCCATGTGATCCGGCGCAGGTTCACGCACCTGTCCGATCTCCAGAGGAAACGAAGTACCATGCACCAGTATCGCAGCCATTCCTGCGCAGGCCTGACCAAGGCCGATGTCGGCGACACTGTTCGCCTTTCCGGCTGGGTACATCGGGTCCGCGATCACGGCGGCATCCTGTTCATCGACCTGCGCGACCACTACGGCACAACGCAGGTCCTGTGCGACCCCGACAGCCCGGTCTTCGCCGAGGTCGAGAAGGTGCGCTCCGAATGGTGCATCCGCATCGACGGCACCGTGAAGGCCCGCGACCCCGAGCTGGTGAACGCCAAGCTGCCGACCGGCGAAATCGAGGTCTTCGTGCGCGACATCGAGGTGCTGGGCGCGTCGAAGGAACTGCCGCTGATGGTCTTCGGCGATCAGGAATACCCCGAGGAAACCCGCCTGCGCTATCGCTACCTCGATCTGCGCCGCGAGCAGATGCAGAAGAACATGATCCTGCGTTCCGACGTCGTCAGCTCGATCCGCAAGCGGATGTGGGACCTCAGCTTCAAGGAATTCCAGACGCCGATCATCACGGCCTCCAGCCCCGAAGGCGCGCGCGACTTCCTCGTGCCGTCGCGCCTGCACCCGGGCAAGTTCTATGCCCTGCCGCAGGCCCCGCAGCAGTTCAAGCAGCTGCTGATGGTCTCGGGCTTCGACAAGTATTTCCAGATCGCGCCCTGCTTCCGCGACGAGGACCCGCGCGCCGACCGTTCGCCCACCGATTTCTACCAGCTCGACATGGAGATGTCCTTCGTCACCCAGCAGGACATCTTCGACACGATCAGCCCGGTCATCGGCGGCATCTTCGAGGAATTCGGCGGCGGCAAGTCCGTCGACGCGCCGGCAAGCTGGCCGCAGATCTCCTACAAGGACGCGGCGCTGAAGTACGGTTCCGACAAGCCCGACCTGCGCAACCCGATCGAGATGCAGGTCGTGTCCGAGCATTTCGCCGGCTCCGGTTTTGCCATCTTCGCCAAGCTGCTGGAACAGGACGGTACCGAGATCCGCGCCATCCCCGCGCCCAAGGGCGGTAGCCGCAAGTTCTGCGACCGCATGAACGCCTTTGCCCAGAAGGAAGGTCTGCCCGGCATGGGCTACATCTTCTGGCGCGAGCGGCAGGAGCCGAATTCAACCGCTAGGGAGTTGAAGAAATGGATCGGCAACCGGATGGTGGATGAGGTCAAGCTGCAGGAAATCAAGGAAGCTGTGGTAAAAAATGGGTTCGAAGAGGCCGTTGAGGTAATCGAGCAGATCGCAGCGTTGATCCGCGACGGTGACCCACTGGATATCAAGATCGCGGAGGCCAAGCAGCGGCTTTATTATCCCGGTGCTGGAGAATTGGAAGCCGCCGGTCCCTTGGCCAAGAACATCGGCCCCGAGCGGACCGAGGCGATCCGCCAGCAGCTGGGTCTTGGTGTCGGCGACGCGGCCTTCTTCCTGGGCGGCAAGCCCAAGCAGTTCGAAGCCGTCGCGGGCCGTGCCCGCAACGTCATCGGCGAGGAACTGGGCCTGACCGATCAGAACCGCTTCGCCTTTGCCTGGATCGTCGATTTCCCGATCTACGAAAAGGACGAGGAAACCGGCAAGCTGGACTTCGAGCACAACCCCTTCTCCATGCCGCAGGGCGGGATGGAGGCGCTGCAAGGCGATCCGCTGGACGTGCGCGGCTACCAGTATGACCTGGCGTGCAACGGCTATGAACTTGTCAGCGGCGCGATCCGGAACCACAAGCCCGAGATCATGTTCAAGGCTTTCGAAATCGCCGGTTACGGCAAGGACGAAGTCACCAAGCGCTTTGGTGGCATGGTCAACGCCTTCCAGTACGGCGCCCCGCCGCACGGTGGCTGCGCGGCCGGTATCGACCGGATCGTCATGCTGCTGGCCGAGGAACAGAACATCCGCGAAGTGATCCTGTTCCCGATGAACCAGCGTGCCGAGGACCTGATGATGTCGGCGCCGTCCGAGCCGCTGTCCGAGCAACTGATGGAACTGCATCTGCGGGTCATCCCGCAGGAGTGATCCTGACGATTTTCGCGATTGAAACGCCCGGACCGCAAGGCTCGGGCGTTTTGCTTTGGGAAGGTCGTGCCTGCAAGCAAGGCGCGGTGGCATTGAATACGACCGTTTGCCGGGCGAGCATGGGCAGGCACAATGCTCTTGGCTGGCTGCGGATTTGAAAGGGACAATACATGGGACGGTTGGGGCGACCCTTGGCCATGGAGGCCGAGGAACGGCGCGAAAAGATCTTTGCCGTCGCCGAGGCGCTGTTCTGCGCCCATGGCTATCGCGCGGTCTCCATGGCGCAGATCGCTGCGGCGGCGGGCATGTCGAAACGCACGATCTATGGCGCCTTCATGTCGAAAGAGGACCTGCTGAACGGGTTGATCGCCTCGTCCCTTGTCTGGGATGACAGCGTCGAAAGCCTGCCTGCCGATCCCGTCGACCGCCTGCGCCTGCAGGTCCGGCGGGTGACCCGGCGCGTCTTGTCAGAGCGTCACATCAACCTTTGTCGTCTGGCGATTTCGGAAAGCATGGACAAGGAAACCCTGGCGCATAGCTTTCTGGAACATGGCATCCTTCGCAGCCGCCGCGCGGTGATCGAAACGCTGTCGCAGGTCGACCCAGCCCGCTGTCGGGTCGACCTGCCCGCTGAAACAATGGCCAGCATGTTGTTCGGGGCGGGCAGTGCAGTCAGCCTAGTAACGGCACTGATGGGCGGGCCGATGCCGGATCTCGACCATCAGGTCGCACTGGCCGAGGCCGTGGTCACGGCGCTGTTCCTGCCTGCCTGACCTGCGCCGACCTCTTTGGTGCGTGCAGGCCGAGCAGCTCAGTCTTCCAGCGCGTCGGCGCGCTTTTCCTCGATGATCCCGGCTTCCTTGTCCTTGCGGGCCAGGAACTTGTCGCCATAGGCGTCGTTTTCCTCGGCCCCGATCACTTCCTTGGCGCGGGCAAAGATGTCTTCTTCTTCTTCGTCCATGTGGTGTTCGTAATCGTGCTTCAGCACCCGGAACCGTTGCAGCCATGCGGGCGAGCTCATATCGGTGTCGCGCAATTCCTCGAGGATCTCGTCCATCTCGGCATGTTCCTGCACCGAATGGCGGGCGGCGTCCTGTCCCCAGGTCTTGCTCATCAGCTTGGAATAAAAGGTCTCTTCCTCGGCGGCCGCGTGGCTTTTCACATCGTGATAGAATGCATCCCAGGCCTCGCGACGCTCGGCGCTGTCGCCTTCGGTCCCGTCGATCTTGCCCAGAAGGGCGCGGTGGCGGTCGTGGTCCTGCTTGATGGCGTCATAGATCGAAGGCATGGGACATTCCTTTCCTGCTGTCTCGGCCGGTGCTGTGGCCTTGCTGGCTGTGCTGCCTAAACGCATCGGGGGGCTGCGGGTTCCCCACTGGACCCATGGGGTGCGCGGCTCTGGCCTTTGCGGAGGCGGGGTGGGGGCCGCTATACGGGTGTTCGGGCCCACCGTCGGCGCCCCTCCTGTTGCGAAGGAAAGATCATGACCACTTCCCGCCCCATCGGACCTGTCGTCCCGGGTTGGCGCCCGGCAATGGTGCCGCCTTCCGACCTTGTCCTGACCGGCAGGCTGATCCGTCTCGTGCCGCTGCGCGCCGACCGTCATGCGGCGGCCCTGCATGGGGCCTATGGCGGCGCGGGCTGGATCTGGGATTACATGCCGGTCGGCCCCTTCGCGACAGAGGCGGAGTACGCCGCCTGGGTCAGGTCCACGGAAACCGACCCCGCGACGGTCTTTTTCGCGATTGAATCTCTGGCGGACGGGGCCCCGGTGGGGGTGGCGAGCTATCTCAACATCGCGCCCGCCAACGGGTCGGTCGAGGTCGGCAACATCGCCTTCGCCCCGGTCCTGCAGGGCCGCCCCGAAGCGACCGAGGCCATGGTGCTGATGATGCGATGGGCCTTTTCCAACGGCTATCGGCGATATGAATGGAAATGCAATGCGCTGAACCTGCCGTCCCGGCGGGCGGCGCAACGGCTGGGTTTCAGCTTCGAAGGGGTCTTTCGTCAGCACATGGTGGTGAAGGGGCGCAATCGCGACACGGCCTGGCTGGCGATCACGGATGCGCAATGGCCTGGGCTGTCGCAACGGTTCGACGCCTGGCTGGCACCGGAGAATTTCGACGGGTCAGGGCGTCAGATCACCCGGCTAAGCGTGCTGACCTCGCCGCTGCGGGTCGCCTCCGACCCCGCGCTCTGACACCCTTGCCCACTGTGGCCGCCTGGGGTGGGCCGCCGAAAGGAAAACCCCCCGGTTCTGAGACCGGGGGGGAATTGGTGCTGAAAAGGGCTTGGGGGGAGTAATTTCCGCGCCGGTTCCGCCTTGGGGAAGTCAGTTCCGACGGCCTTCGGGGAAAACTCTAGGCCGGGTTTGAATCGCGCATGTGACCGGGGCGAAACGACTTCGTGACAAGTCCGGTTTCTGACCCGGCAGGCGGGATCCTGCACGGGTCAGGTGGTCAGCGGCGCCTCGGCCAGCAGGGCCTTCAGGTCCAACGGCGCATTGTACATCGCCAGCGACCCGTCGGGCTGGCGCGGCCAGTCCTTCATCGGGCGGTCGCGGTAAAGCTCGATCGCATTGCCATCCGGGTCGGTGAGGTAGAGCGCCTCGCTGACCCCGTGATCCGAGGCCCCGTCAAGGGCAATGTCCGCCTCGTTCAGACGGCGCAGGGCATCGGCCAGAGCGGCCCGGGTCGGGTAGAGGATGGCGGCATGGTACAGCCCGGTACAGCCCGCCGGGGCTGCGCAGCCATCGCGCGATTCCCAGGTGTTGAGGCCGATATGGTGATGATAGCCACCAGCGGACAGGAAGGCCGCCTGTTTGCCGAATTCGGCCTGAAGCTCGAACCCCAGGACGCCGACGTAGAAATCCAGCGCCCGGTCGATATCGGCGACCTTGAGATGGATGTGACCGATCGAGGTCTCGGGATGGATTGGGATACTTGGGCGCAGGGTCATTGCGGTTTCCTCCGGGTTACCTCCCCAGATAGGTTCCCCGGTTCCTGCCTGAAAGGTCAGGCTGCGCAGAGTGGCTGTGCAATCATGCTATGGCCGTCCCGTCGGGGACGGCCATCCGAAGCGGATCACCGCCCCCTTTATCAGTGCTGTCAGCTCTGGATCATGCCGACGATTTCGTAGGCGTCCTTCAGGACCGGCGCGGCGATGGCGCGGGCCTTTTCGGCGCCCTTTCCGATGATCGCGTCGATCTCGTCCGGGACCTGCATCAGCCGCGCCATCTCGGTCGAGATCGGCGACAATTTGGCCACGGCCAGGTCCGACAGCATCGGTTTGAACTCCGAGAACTGCTTGCCGCCGACATCGGCCAGCACCTGGTCGATGCTCTGATCCGACAGGGCCGCGAAGATGTTCACCAGGTTGCGCGCCTCGGGACGGTCATCGAGCCCCTTGGGTTCGCAGGGCAGGGCATCGGCATCGGTGCGGGCCTTGCGGATCTTGTTCGCGATTGTATCGGCGTCGTCGGTCATGTTGATCCGCGCCATGTCCGAGGGGTCGGATTTCGACATCTTCTTGCTGCCGTCCCGCAGCGACATGACACGGGTCGCCGCCCCTTCGATCACCGGTTCGGTCATCGGAAAGAAGTTCACCCCGTAGTCGTGGTTGAACTTGGCGGCGATGTCGCGGGTCAGTTCGACATGCTGTTTCTGATCCTCGCCCACCGGCACATGGGTGGTCTGATAGATCAGGATGTCGGCGGCCATCAGCGCGGGATAGGCAAACAGCCCCAGCGAGGCATTCTGCTGGTTCTTGCCCGCCTTGTCCTTCCACTGGGTCATCCGCTGCATCCAGCCCACGCGGGCGACGCAGTTGAAGATCCAGGCAAGCTGGGCATGTTCTGGCACCTGGCTCTGATTGAACAGGATCGACTTGGCCGGGTCGAGGCCCGAGGCGATATAGCCGGCGGCCAGTTCGCGGGTCTGGCGACGCAGGGCGTCCGGGTCCTGCCAGACGGTGATCGCATGCAGGTCGACCATGCAGAAGATCGTCTCGAAGCCTTCCTTCAGGCCCCGGTCCTGCCAGTCCACGAAGCGGCGCATAGCCCCAAGGTAATTGCCTAGGGTAAGCCCGCCCGAAGGTTGGATTCCGGAAAAGGCACGGGGTGTGAAAGCCGCCTGGGTCGCTTCGGTCGCGTCGGTCATCATTCCCTCCTCGGGACGGGTCTCTGGCAATTCGCTACGCGCTGGATTACCCATGGCCCGAAGGGGCGTCAACCGCCCCGGCAGGCGTGATACAGGCGTTGCACGCGGTTGTTGCAACAGAAAGGCCCCCGAATGCAGGACCCCAACATGACACGCCCCGAAGGGCCGGTGAATGCCGTGCCGCCGGTGATCGTGGTGATCTTCATCGCCATCATCGGGATCGAGGGGATCTTTTCCCTGGCCAATGCCGGCCTTGTCGGCGGACCGCAATCGGTCGGCTGGCGGCTGGCTGCATTGCAGGACTACGGGTTCTTCCCCGCCTATCTCGATTTCATGCTCCAGACGGGGCAATTTCCCCTGGATGGGCTGATGCGCTTTGTCACCTACCCCTTTGTCAACGGTGCCTTCACCCAGGCCGTGATCGCCGGTGTCATGCTGCTGGCCCTCGGCAAGTTCGTCGGAGAGGCGATGCGTCCGGTCGGTCTGGCGGTCCTGTTCTTTGCCAGTTCCATCGTCGGAGCCCTGGTCTTTGGCCTGATCGCCCCGCCGCAGCAGGCCCTTTTCGGAGCCTTCCCGGCGGTTTACGGTTTTATCGGCGCCTATAGCTACATGTTGTGGATCTTCTACCGCGTCGCCGGGGAACGCCAGATTGCGGCCTTCCGGCTGATCGGGCTGCTGATGGGTATCCAGCTGCTGTTCGCGATCTTCTTTGACGTCGGCCTGACCTGGGTGGCCGAGCTGGTAGGCTTTGCGGCCGGTTTCGCGCTGGCCCCGCTATTGCTGCCTGGCGGCCTGGCGCGGCTGCGGGCAAAGCTTCAGCGGCGCTAGGCCCGGCCGGTCCGCCTAACCGATCGGGCCGGCTCAGAACATCTCGGCCGGCAGGATCGGGACCGGGCGGGCAAAGCGTCGGTTGCGGGCCTCGGGCCAGGGCAGGATATAGGCCTCGCGGTCCTCGGGGTCGCGCGCGGCTTCTTCCTCTGCAATCCGGGTCCAGTCGGCGGCGCGGGTCGGGTCCATGCCCTTTTCCCGGCCACGAAGCCAGTTCGACATCAGCTTCTGACGCATCGCCTGCACGTCGCGTTCACCGTGAAACTGCAGCGATGCCTCGGTGTCCCACCGCATCGAGCGTCCGTTGAGGTTGGCCGACCCGACGATGCCGATATGGTCATCGACCAGCGTCACCTTCGAATGCAGATAGACGATGCCGGCCGAATGCAGCGGCATCGGCGTATGTTCCGGCGCACGGCGGGGCTGCGCCGGGGCGACCACCGCAAGGCGGTCCCCGAAGGCGCGGCGCAGCACCGTCAGGCAGGATAGCTGCAGCGCCTGGGCGTGGCGCACATCCATGCCGTCATGGCCATCGAAGATCACCCGCTCGGGTTCGGTCGGCAGGACCAGGATGACCTGAAGGCGGGGCGCGGATGCGGCCATGCTGGCAAGCGACCGGGCCAGCGGCAGGTGGCGAAAGAACTGGGTCTCGATATAGATCAGCCGCCCGGCGCTTTCGAAAGCCGCGATATGGGCGTCTTCGTGTTCCGTGACCTCAGGGACGGGGCCGATGCGCCAGCGTCCCTTGGCCGCATGGGACTGCGTGCGCAGCAGGCGGGGGCCGGTGGCGATGCGGCGTTGCTTGTCCAGCGCGCGGGTCTCGGCCACGGGGCTGGGCTCTGCGCCGAAGCTCACGGCATCTGCCGCGATCGAGCGATCCCAGCATTCCGCGAAATGGCGCCGCAGGTCGGGTACGGCCAGACCCGAGACCTTGATGCTGACGTCGTGCCAGGTCTCTTCGGGGCGGCGCGAATGGTCTTCGTCATCCCAGCGGCGTTCGTTGACATCGATGCCGCCGATCACGGCGGTCCGTCCATCGGCAATGGCGAATTTCTGGTGCATCGTCGCCGGGCGCAGGGTGATCTCGCCCTTCAGGGCGCGCTGTTGCAGGGGCGTCAGCTGTTCAGGGGCATAACGTTTCAGCGCCTCGATCCGTTCGTGGATCTTGTTGGCGAAGACCCGTTTCCAGACCGGGGCAGAGGCGGCCTCGTGGGGCGCGCAAAGGATCTCGGTCCCGGCGGGCTGGCGTTGCGCGAACTGCCGGGCGCAGCGCCAGGCATCCTGGTGCAGTTCTGCGGTGAACAGGGGATCGAAATCCGCGATCAGCAGCCGCACCTTGACCCCGCGCGAGGCGACATGCGCAATCAGTTCGGCCCAGTTGCTAAGCTCCAGTTCGGCCGCTTCGTCGCTGCGCAACCGGGTCAGCGGGTCGAGGATGCGGAAGGACATCAGCAGTTCCTCCCGCGCATTCAGACAAAGCCGTTCCAGCGCCGGGAACATCTCGGCAGCCGTGACAAGCGGTTCGGTCCGGGCGTGATGCGTCCTGTCCGATGGCATAAAACTGGTCCTGACCCCGTAATCGGTTTCATTGTGAGTGGCGGCGCCGCATGGTGTTGCGCGCATTGATCCCTGCCAGCCAACGCGCTGCCGGGGAAAGGGTTGCACGCTGTCCCGGCTTTCTTCGGCCTGCCCGGTCCCCTCGGGGCGCTGTCAGTGACTTTCGACCCATCGCGCGGGGCCTGCCGCGCGGCAGGCCCCCCGGATGTCATCGGCCGCGTTTCACGGCCTGGCGAAAGTCCTTCAGCGTGAAGGCCCCGACCAGCGTTCCGGCCAGGAAATACGTCAGGCAGCCCCATGCGATCAGCAAGGCCAGCGTCGGGTAGCGAATGTAGTCCGCATGCAGCCAGGCGTCCAGCCATTGCGCGGCAGGCCACAGGGCTGCCCCCATGATGAGCGCGGCCAGCAGGATGCGCCAGACCCGGGCGCTGAACCGGCTGTCGAACCGGGCGATGTCGCCCATGGACCGGGCGCCGAGCAGTAGCTGCACCACCATGATCCAGCCCGCGACCGTGGTTGCCAGGGCAGCGGCGATCCAGCCGATCACCGGGGCAAGGCCGATGGCGAAGGCGGCATTTGCGATCATCGCAACGACCGCATAATTGAACGGGCGCCGGGTATCTTCGCGGGCGAAGAACAGCGGTTGCAGCACCTTTTGCAGCACGAAGGCAGGCAGGCCGAGGCCATAGACCGCGACGGCCAGGGCGATGGCGCGGCTGTCTTCGGGCCGGGCGGCGCCACGTTCAAACAGGACCGAGACCAGCGGCAGTGGGATCACCATCAGCGCCACGGCACAGGGCAGGGTCAGCGCCAGCGCCAGTTCAGCCGCCCGCGACAAGGCATTGCGCGACCCTGCGTCGTCGCCCGCCTTCAGGCGTCGCGACAGATCCGGCAGCAGCACGATGCCGATGGCGATTCCCACCACGCCAAGCGGCAACTGATAGAGGCGGTCGGCGGTGAACAACCAGCCCACGGCGCGGTCGAAATAGCTGGCGACCTGCTGGCCGACCAGCAGGTTCACCTGTACCACGCCCCCCGCAAGGGCGGCGGGAATGGCGATGCGCACCAGGCGCTTCATGTCCGGGCTCCAGCGTGGGCGCAGCAGGCGCACCGGGAAACCGGCCTTGTGCGCCGCATGCCAGAGCAGGGCGAATTGCGCCACGCCGGCAATCGGCACCGTCCAGATCAGCGCCTTGCCATAGGCCCAGCCAAGGGCATCGGCCCCCAGCAGCATGGCGATGAACAGCAGGTTCAGCAGCACCGGCGCGGCGGCGGCGGCGGCAAAGCGCCCGGCCGCGTTCAGCACGCCCGACAGCAAGGCCGCCAGCGAGATGAACAGGATATAGGGAAAGGCGATGCGCCCGAAATGCACCGACAGGGCGAATTGTTCCTGCCCCTTGAACCCGGAGGCCAGGCCAAGGATCAGCCAGGGCATCGCGGCCATGGCGATCAGCGTCAGCAGGATCAGCACCGCCGCCAGACCGGAAAAGGCCTGGTTCATGAAATCCCTGGCATCTTCGTCCGCTTCCAGTTTCTTGGAAAACAGCGGCACGAAGGCCATGTTGAACGCCCCTTCGGCAAAGAACCTGCGGAACATGTTGGGCAGGCGGAAGGCGACGATGAAGGCTTCGTAGACCGGGCCGGTGCCCAGGGCGGCAAGGATGATGATATCCCGCGCCAGCCCAAGCACCCGGCTGAGCAGGGTCCAGAAACCAACCGTGAAGACCCCGGAGGCCAGACGGATGGGCGTCAAGATCTGGCCCTTTCCTGGCCGGCGTCGATGGCCGCGCGCAGCTTGGCGTCCAGCGCCTTCTGCTTGGCCTCGGAATATAGCTTCAGCCCGAACATGTCCTTGACATAGAAGGTATCCACCACCTGTTCGCCATAGGTGGCGATCACGGCGCTGGACAGCTGCACATGGGCGGCGGCCAGGGTGCGGGTCAGGTCATGCAGCAGGCCGGGACGGTCGCGGGTATCGACCTCGATGATGGTAAAGATCTCGGATCCCTCGTTGTCGAAGGCGACCGAGGTGCTGACCCGGAAGGCGCGTTCGCGTTTCTTGAGCTTGTCGCGGTCGTGCATGGCTTCGCGGGCGACCACTTCGCCTTTCAGGGTCTTGTTGATCATCTGCGTCAGCCGCGCCAGGCGCGAGGGTTCGTAGGGATGGCCATCCGCATCCTGGATCCAGAAGGCCGCCGTGGCATAGCCGTCCTTGGTGGTATAGGTGCGCGCATCCACGACATTGGCCCCGACCAGCGCCAACGCGCCGGACAGGCGGGCGAAGATGCCGGGATGATCGGACATGGCAAAGAGGGCGCGGGTGGCATCGCGGTCCTCGTCCTCGTGCAGGTCGATGCGGATTTCGTCCACCGGCAAGTCGCGCAGCATGCCTGCGAACAGCACGTGGGTGGTCACATGCAGCCCCTGCCAGTAGGTCGGGTAGTGGCGTCGCATCTCGCGGTCGAGATCGGCGCGGGTCCAGCCGGTGAGTTCCTTGCGCAGGTTGGATTTCGCCTCGCGCCCGCGATGGGTGCGGTTGAGATCCTCGAGCCCGTTTTCCATGCCGCGCCGGGTCTGACGATAAAGCGCGCGCAGCAGCGCGGCCTTCCAGTTGTTCCAGGTGCCGGGGCCGACGCCGCGAATATCGCAGACCGTCAGTACGGTCAGCAGGTCCAGCCGTTCGCGGGTCCGCACGGCCTTGGCGAAATCGCGCACCGTGCGGGGGTCGGCAATGTCGCGTTTCTGCGCCATGTCCGACATCAGCAGGTGATAGCGCACCAGCCATTCGACGGTCTCGCATTCCTCGGGGGTCAGGCCCAGCCGGGGGGCGACCTTGCGGGCGATCTTGGCGCCCAGGACGGAATGGTCCTCTTCCCGGCCCTTGCCGATATCATGCAGCAGCAGGGCGACGTACAGCACCCGGCGGTTCACGCCTTCCTTCAGGATGGTCGAGGCGACGGGAAGCTCTTCTTCCAGGTCGCCATGTTCGATCATCGCCAGGTTGCGGATGCACTGGATCGTATGTTCGTCGACCGTGTAGTGGTGATACATGTTGAACTGCATCATCGCCACGATGGGTTCGAATTCGGGGATGAAGGCGGCCAGCAGGCCCAATTCGTTCATCCGCCGCAGGGCGCGTTCGGGGTTGCCATGCTTCAGCAGCATCCCGAGAAAGATCTTGGCGGCCTGGGGGGCTTCGCGGGTCTTGTCGTCGATCAGGCCCAGGTTGCCGTGAATTTCCCGCATTGCGTCGGGGTGTACCAGCATGCCGATGCGCAGCGCCTCGTCAAAGATCTTCAGCATGTTGATCGGCTGGGCAAAGAATTCGGCCGCGTCGGCGATATCGAGGCGGTTGTTCACCACGCGGTACAGGCTGCCGGTCTTGGGCTTGCGCCGGATGCCGAGCGCGATGTTCGGCACGCTTTTGATATGGGCGGTTTCCATCTGGCTCAGGAAGATGCGGGTCAGTTCGCCCACGACGGTTGCATGGCGGAAGTAGGCCTGCATGAAGACCTCGACCGCGCGTTGCCCGGCCCGGTCCACATAGCCCATGCGATCGGCGACCTGAACCTGCATGTCGAAGGTCAGTTGGTCCATCGGACGGTCGGCCAGCAGGTGCAGGTGGCAGCGCACGGCCCAGAGGAATTCCTCGGCTTTTTCAAAGCGGCGGTATTCGTCGGGCCCGAAAACGCCAAGGCGCACCAGTTCGGACACCGACTGGACCCCATGCACGTATTTCCCGATCCAGTAGAGCGATTGCAGGTCGCGCAGCCCGCCCTTGCCCTCTTTCACATTGGGTTCGACGACATAGCGCTGACCGCCCTGCTTGCGGTGGCGTTCAAACCTTTCCTTCAGCTTGGCTTCGATGAATTCGCCCTCTGTGCCCTTGAACAGGTCCGACCAGAGCCGGGTGTTCAGTTCCTCCGCCATGGTCTCGGTGCCGGCAAGAAAACGGTTTTCCATCAGGGCGGTACGGATGGTGTAGTCTTCGGCGCCCAGCTTCAGGCATTCCTTGATGGTGCGGCTGGAATGGCCGACCTTCAGGTGCAGGTCCCAGAGCAGGTAGAGCATGTTCTCGATCAGCGCTTCCAGCGCGGCAGAGATCTTGCCCTTGGCCAGGAACAGCAGGTCGACATCGGAAAAGGGTGCCATTTCGCCACGGCCATAGCCGCCCACGGCGCAGACCGCGAAATCGCCAAGGGCGCGGCGCTTGTCGGTCGGCATCTGGGCGCGCGCCACGTCGAGCACGGCCAGCAGCAGTTCATCGGTCAGATAGGTATAGGCGCGGGTGGTGCGCCGGGCCTCGAAGGGCAGGGCCCGGAAGGCCTCGGCGATCTTGTCGGCACCCTCTTCACGGGCGGCCGCCAGCCGGGCGACGATGCGGGCGCGGATTTCGGTATCGGTGCCGGTCTTGCCGGCTTCGGCGATATCGCGTTCCAGCTGGGCCGGGTCGAGAATGTCGGCTGCCGGGCAGATCAGATCTCCCGGCAGCTTGAAGGCATGGGTCATGTCGGATCCCGTGGAAAATGGCGGCTCTGGGTCAGAACCCGAACCCACCGAAGCTGCTCGGGGCCGGGTCGATCACGACCACCTGATGGTTCTGAACGGTGGCAATGGCAAGGCCGCGTTCGTTGGACCCGTCGGCCAGCAGGCGGAAGATCCCCCCGGCGCCCTGGAAACCGGCACCCTGCGTCAGCGAACTTGCGCCAAGGGCATCGCTGCGCCCGGAACTGATCAGCGCGCCGATGGCGGCGATGCCGTCAAAGCCAAGCTGCCCGATGGGGTGGGGGGCGTTGCCGTAGGCGGCCTGGTAGCGGGACTGGAACTGGGCCGCGACATTCGGATCGGGCATGGCGAACCAGCCACCCTGAACACCCGGCAGGTCTAGGGTCTGTGCCGGCACGTCCCAGCGGGTCAGGCCGATATATTGCAGCGACGCCGGGTCCAGCCCCTGTTCGGGCATCAGCTGTGTCAGGATCGGCAAGGCGCCGGCGGCATTGGCCGTCAGAAAGACCGCATCGGCCCGTCCCGCCCCGGCCGCGCCACTGATGGCGGGCAGGGCGTCGATCACGCCCTGCTGCGAGAATTCGTAAGGCACGCTGGCGGTGATGGTCGCCCCGGCCTGGGCCGCTGCGTTGGAGATTGCGGCGGCCCCGGCCTGGCCCTCGGCCGTGTTGCCGTAGACGGTCACGATTCGCTGGCGCCCCTGCCGGGTGGCGTATTGCGTCAGCCGGTTCGCCGTGTTGCGGAAGGTCGGGCCGAGGATAAAGACATTGCCCCCCGCGATGTCGGAGTTGTTCGAGAAGGCCAGCACGTTGATGCCATGGCTTTTCGCAACATGGCCGGCGGCATTGGCATTGGCGGCATAGACCGGGCCAAGGATGATCTTGGCGCCCGCGCTGATCGCCTGCTCCGTCACGCTGGTCGTGGTGGCGACATCGCCGGCAGTGTCATAGACCCGCAGGTCGATCTGCACGCCGTTCAGTTGCGACATGGCCAGACGCGCGGAGTTTTCCAGGCTCGCCGCCAGGATCGCATCGCCCGAAGACCCCGATCCCTTGGGCACGAGCAGTGCCACCGGAACCGGCGCGCTTGCGTTGATCGAGGGGCCACCGCCGCCGCCGCCGCCGAAGCCGCCGGGGGTGCAGGCGGCCAGCAGGGCTGCCGCCGGCAAGCCCACGAGCAGGCCGCGCCGCGCCGCGAATCGTCCGGTTCCGGTGCGCTTCGCCGGATGTTCCGAAACGCCCCCCGAAATGCCATCCGGATCCTCGGCCCGTGGACCGGATACAGAGACGGCCTGGGTCAGAGCCTTGCGGGCAGCACTCAAAAGAGCGAACATAGGGGATCTCCTCGTCACGATCTGCGGCTGCGCCCTTCCGGGGTGAGCCTCGGCAGGTTGTTGTTACGTCGGAATAATAAACCTATCGTGCAGAGGGTCCAGCAATGAATGCCGAAAGCGTCAAACTGGCGGCGGGTCTTTACCTTGTCGCGGTCCCGATCGGGACGGCACGGGACATCACGTTGCGGGCGCTCGACGTGCTTGCCAGCGCGGATGTGCTGGCGGCCGAGGACACCAGATCGCTGCGCCGCCTGATGGATATCCATGGCATCCCGGTCGGGGATCGCCCGCTGCTGGCCTATCACGATCACAATGGCGACCGGGTGCGCCCGCGCCTGATGCAGGCCGTGGCCGAGGGGCGGTCCGTCGCCTATGCATCAGAGGCTGGCACGCCGCTGATCGCCGATCCCGGTTATGACCTCGCGCGTGAAATGCGCGGTGCGGGCCATGCGATCACCTCGGCCCCCGGCGCATCGGCGGTGATCACCGCGCTGACCCTCGGCGGGCTGCCGACCGACCGTTTTCTCTTTGCGGGTTTCCTGCCCAATGCCTCCGGCGCGCGGCGCTCGGGCCTGCTGGAGTTGCGCGACATCCAGGCGACGCTGGTCTTTTACGAATCCCCCAACCGGATCGCGGCCACGCTGGAGGCCGCCGCGGATATCCTGGGCAAGGATCGCCCCGCGGCCATCTGCCGCGAACTGACCAAGAAATTCGAAGAGATCCGGCGCGGCAGCCTTGCCGACCTGGCCGAAAGCTGCCGCGAAGACCCGCCACGGGGCGAAATCGTGTTGCTGATCGGTCGCGGAACTTCAGAGAATATTAGTGACAGCGATCTAACGTCCCGCCTCAGACAGGCCCTGGAAGGGCAGACCGTCCGGGACGCCGCCGATCAGCTTGCCGCCGAATTCGGACTGCCCCGGCGCAAGGTCTACCAGATGGCGCTGAAGCTTGAGAAAGGTGACGAATGACCAATGTGACCGCCTTGCCGATCCATCCGTCCAAAAGCCGGAAGGGCCGCATCGCCTATAGTCGGGGGCTGGCGGCTGAATTTTCGGTGGAACGGCATTACAACGCCCTTGGCTGCACCACCTCGGCCAAACGTTGGCGCGGTGCCGGGGCGGAAATCGATCTGATCTTTCGCGAAGGTGATCGCCTGGTCTTTGTCGAGGTGAAGGCAGGGCCTACCTTCGACGCCGCTGCACAGCGCGTCGCCTGGCCGCAGATCCACCGCATCATGCGCGCCGCCGAAGCCTATGCCGGCAAGGAAATGTCCGGCGAGATGCCGGAAATGCGCATCGATGTCGCCCTGGTCGATGTGACCGGCGCTGTCGAGGTGCTGGAAAATGTGAGCATGGCCGCTTGAGCGCCGTCTTGCACCTTGCCTCCGGATGGGTCATCACCTTCGGGTGACGTCTTTTTCAGGAGTTTCCGGCCATGAAAATCGCCTTTCAGATGGATCCGATCGGTCCGGTCGACATCAAAGCCGACAGTACCTTTCGTCTGGCCGAAGAAGCCCAGGCTCGTGGGCATGAGCTGTTCTACTACACCCCCGACAAGTTGAGCTATCAGGAAGGCCGCGTAACTGCGCGGGGCCAAAGCCTGCAGGTGCAGCGGGTCGAAGGCGATCATGCCATCCTCGGGCCTGAAACCGAAGTGGACCTTTCCGATTTCGATGTCGTCTGGCTGCGGCAGGACCCGCCGTTCGACATGTTCTATATCACCACCACCCATCTTCTGGACCGGATCCACCCCGGCACCCTGGTGGTAAACGATCCCTTCTGGGTCCGAAACTCTCCGGAAAAGCTGCTGGTGCTGAATTTCCCGGATCTGACCCCGCCGACCACCATCGCGCGTGATCTGGCGACCATCCGGGACTTCAAGGACCGTCATGGCGACGTGATCCTGAAGCCGCTTTACGGCAATGGTGGGGCAGGGGTGTTTCGTCTTGTCGCGGACGATCGGAACCTGTCGTCCCTGCACGAGCTTTTCACCGGCTTCTCGCGCGAACCGCTGATCGTGCAGAAATACCTGCCAGCCGTGACCAAGGGCGACAAGCGCGTGATCCTTGTCGATGGCGAAGCGGTCGGGGCCATCAATCGTGTTCCGGCGGCGGGCGAAACCCGGTCCAACATGCATGTTGGCGGGCGTCCTGAAAAGGTCGGCCTGACCGAGCGTGACTTGGAAATCTGCGCGGCCATCGGTCCGGTTCTGAAGGAAAAGGGCCAGATCTTCGTCGGCATCGACGTGATCGGCGACTACCTGACCGAGATCAACGTGACCTCGCCCACCGGCATTCAGGAGCTGGAGCGGTTCGATGGCGTCAACATCGCCGGCAAGATCTGGGATGCGATCGAGGCCAGGCGCGCCTAGCCTTTGACCGTGGTGATCCGGTAGCTCAGCGCCTCGGCGACATGCGGCTTTCGGATCTGCGTACAGCCGTCAAGATCAGCGATCGTGCGCGCAACGCGCAGGATCCGATGGTAGCCGCGCGCCGAAAGCCCGAACATGTCCGCGGCCTTCAGCAGCATGTCGCGTCCCTCGGTATCCGGCGCGGCGACCTCGTCCAGTACCTGACCTTCGATGTCGGCGTTCAGCTGCGTGTCGGCCAGATCGGCATAGCGTCCAGCCTGAATTTGGCGCGCGGCGATCACCCTGTCGCGGACTTCCGCTGACCTGTCCCCTTCTGGCGGGCGGTCGAGATCGGCATAGGGGACTGCGGGGATCTCGATCCGCAGATCGAAGCGATCCATCATCGGTCCGGAAATGCGCCCAAGGTATTTCTCGCTGCAGATCGGCGCCTGGGCGCAGCCTCGGCTGGCATCGGACAGGTAGCCGCAACGACAGGGGTTGGCGGCGGCGACCATCAGGAACCGGCAGGGATAGCGCAAATGCGCATTGGCGCGGCTGACCATGACCTCTCCGGTTTCCATCGGCTGGCGCAGGGTGTTCAGGACCGAGGGGGCGAATTCCGGCAATTCATCCATGAAAAGAACGCCGTTATGGGCCAGGCTGACCTCGCCCGGCTGGGCGCCGCGCCCCCCGCCGATGATCGCGGCCTGCGAGGCGGTGTGATGCGGTTCGCGAAAAGGGCGATCGCGGCTGATCCCGGCGCCGTCCAGTAATCCGGCGACTGAATGCACCATCGCGGTTTCCAGGGCTTCGCGCGGGGACAGATCTGGCAGTAGCCCGGGCAAGCGTTTGGCCAGCATGGATTTTCCCGCCCCCGGGGCGCCGGTCATAAGCAGGTGGTGCCGACCCGCTGCGGCGATTTCCAGCACCCGTTTGGCCCGTTCCTGCCCCTTCACATCGCGCATGTCGCGGGCTTCGCTGCGCGGGGGCAGGCGCCCGGGCTGCGCCAGTCGCAAGGGCGTCTTGCCGGTCAGGTGGCGCATGATGTCGGAAAGGCTGCGCGCACCATGCACAGCCGTGGCCTCGATCCAGGCCGCTTCGGGGGCCGAAGCCGAGGCACAGAGCAATCCGCGCCCCTCTTCTGCGGCGCAAAGCGCGGCCGGAAGGGCACCGGCGACCGCCACCAGTTTGCCGTCCAGCGACAATTCCCCCATGGAAACATAGTCTTCGACGCGGTCGGCCGGCACGGCTTTCATCGCTGCCAGAACGGCAAGGGCGATTGGAAGGTCATAGTGGCTGCCCGCCTTGGGCATGTCGGCGGGGGACAGGTTTATGGTGATCCGCTGGGTCGGCAGGGCAATCCGCAAGGCCCCGATGGCTGCGCGCACCCGTTCACGGGCCTCCGACACCGCCTTGTCCGGCAGCCCAACGATGGAAAACCCCGGTACCCCCGGCGCCATGGCGCATTGGACCTCGACCGGGGCGGCCTCGGCCCCCTGAAAGGCAATCGTATGGGTCCGCAACACGGTCGGGACTCCCCCTCTGTTCACCGCAACAAGGTTAACGGTGCGAGAGTTACCCAGTGGTTAACCTCTACGGCGCCAAGAGCGCGCGCAGGGGGGCGAAAGCGAGGGGGTCATGCAGGCTCTTGTCCCGGCAGGTGGCATTGCAAAAGCCGATGATCTTGCCGGAAACCTCCATCAAATGGGTGGGGGCCTTACCGGAATAGGGGCAAGTCGCGTTGACCGGCACGCCGGTCTGCACCGGTCTGGCGGCCAGCGGTACGGGACCGGGCCAGGGGGATGTGGGCAGATCAAGCGCATAGGGCTGGGGGTCGTATTGGATCGTCAGCCCTTCGGCCCGCCAGCGGCGAAAGGCGGGATCGGCGAGGGTCTCTTGCACGTACTCGGCCACCACGCCGTTCATCGGCAGCCCGTAGCCGGCAATCCGCGCAGCGACAGGTGCATAGAAGGCATCCGCTGCGCTGTAGGCGCCGAACAGCCATGGGCCTGATCCGGCAAAGTTTTTCCGGGCGTGGGTGAAAAGTTCGGTGATCCTGTCCAGATCCCCAAGGACGGCTTGCGAGGGCTGAAAGCCGTCGTAGCGATGCAGCAACTGCATCGGGCAATCGCTGCGCAGCGCGGCAAAACCGGCATGCATTTCTGCGGTGATCCAGCGGGCGAAGGCGCGGGCTGCCGGATCGGCGGGCCAAAGACCGGCCTCGGGGTGACGTTCGGCGAGTGTTTCAAGGATGGCAAGGCTTTCACCGATGACCTGGCCGTCGGGGGTCTTCACAACGGGGACCAGCCGGGCCGGGGCAAGTGCGGCCAGATCGCGGGCCAGCTTGCCCGAATAAAGCCCGGTCATGTGGATCCTTTTCGGCAGGTCGAATTGTTCGAACAGAAGCCAGGCGCGCAGCGACCAACTGGAAAAAGCACGGTCGCCCAAGTAAACTTCGTAAACCATTCGGTGTTTCCTTTTACCAATCAATCCAGGCCGATTTCAGCCAAGGGTCAGTCCAGCCCAAGTGCAAGGCAGCCTAGGCGCAGGGCGGGGCACAGGGAAATCTTGATTTGGCAGGCAGGGCATCAAGGTTGGTGATTTATGGCCCGCAGCACGGGCCCGTCGCGGCCAAGGTCGATCCGCGTGACCGAAAGCGGCTCGATCGGTTGGGCCAGGACTTCGGTCGGGGTCTGGCCGGTGAACCGGGCAACCTGCGACAGGATCACCGCGAAATGGACCACCGCGATCAGGTCCCGACCGGGCGGGGCATGGCGGTCGATGGCCGGTCCGACGCGGGCCGCCATCTGGTTCCAGCTTTCCCCATCGGGGGCGCAGGCCGCGCCCGGTTCGGTCCAGTAACGCCGCGACAGATCCGGGTCCGAGGCGTCTATTTCGGCAAATTGTTTCATTTCCCAGGCCCCGAAATGCAGCTCTCGCAGGGCCGGGTCATCGGGCAGGCGATGACGTCCGGGGCCGGCAAGGCAATCGGCCGTGGCGCGGCAGCGTTGCAGGTCCGAAGAAATCAGATGCGCGTCTTTCGGCAGGTAATCCGACAGGGCGTCCAGTCGGGGTTGGTCGGACAGATCGGCAGGCAGATCGGTCCAGCCGACCATGCATTTGGCATGGGTGGGCCCGTGGCGGACAAGGAAAAGCCGCGTCACGGCAGGGTGCCTTTCAGCACATTGGGCAGCCCGGCGACGACCTGAACCACGCAATCGGCCTGGCGCGCGAGCGCGATGTTCAGCCGGCCCTGAGCCTCGCGAAAGGCGCGGGCCAGGGCGTTGTCGGGTACGATGCCATTGCCGACCTCGTTGCTGACGGTGACCACCGGGCCGGGGCAATCGGCAAGGGCTGACAGCAGCGCCGCTTGCGCCGTTTCCAGGTCGGATCCGGCGCTCAGGTGATTGCTCAGCCACATGGTGGCGCAGTCGAAAAGAACAGGCTTGTCAGTGGTTAATGTATGGCTCGGGTCCAGCGGCGCCTCGACCACCTGCCAGCCTGCGCCCCGGCGCGCGGCGTGAATGTTGATCTTGTCGCGCATCTCGGCATCGCGAGCTTCGGCACTGGCAAGATACAGCCGTTCGGGCCCCAGGCGGCAGACCAGATCCTCGGCGAATTCGGATTTACCAGAGGCCGCGCCTCCCAGGACCAGGACCTTGGTGGCAGACATTTTTTCGCTCCTGCATGAAACCGGATGGGGGTCTGGCGCGTATAGTTCAAAGAGACCCGAATTCAAATGGCCGGAAATCCGGTCAGCCGGGGCTTCCATAGAAAACGATGTTCGAGAGGATGACCATGGCATTTGCGGACCCGTCCAGAAGCGCGTTGACACGGACTGCCATGAAGGCGGAACTGCTTGATGCAGAAACCGAATTGACGCTGGCCTATGCCTGGCGCGACCAGCGTGATACGGCGGCTCTGCACAGGTTGATCACCGCCTACATGCGCCTGGCAATCTCCATGGCCGGCAAGTACCGGCGGTATGGCGCCCCGATGAACGACCTGATTCAGGAGGCGGGTCTGGGCCTGATGAAGGCTGCGGACAAGTTCGACCCGGATCGCGGTGTGCGTTTTTCGACCTATGCGGTCTGGTGGATCAAGGCCTCGATTCAGGACTACGTAATGCGGAACTGGTCGATGGTTCGCACCGGCTCCACATCGTCGCAGAAATCGCTGTTCTTCAACATGCGCCGGGTTCAGGCCCGGCTGGAGCGCGAAGCCATGGGCCGGGGTGAGACCCTTGACGGGGATCAGCTGCGCCAGTTGATCGCGACCGAAGTGGGCGTGCCCCTGCGCGATGTCGAGATGATGGAGGGCCGGTTGTCCGGGTCGGATTTCTCGCTGAACGCGACGCAATCCAGCGATGACGAAGGCCGTGAATGGATCGAGACGCTGGAGGATGACAGCGACGGCGCTGCCGAGATCGTCGGGCGTGACCACGACACGGCGGCCCTGCGCGGCTGGCTGGCCGGTGCGCTGGCCGAGCTGAACGACCGTGAACGCATGATCGTGCGGGAGCGGAAGCTGCGTGATGCGCCGCGCACACTGGAAAGCCTCGGGACCGAACTCGGCCTGTCAAAGGAACGCGTCCGCCAGTTGGAGGCTGCGGCCTTCACCAAGATGCGCAAGACCCTGCAGTCGCGCGGCGTGGAGCCTTCCGCGCTGCTGCACTGACGCCCCTGCCCGAGGCATCGCTTGTACCCGGTCGCGCCGCGTTCTAGTCTTCGGGCTGAATGCGGCGGCGGAAAAGAGGGCGGCGATGCTGGCAGGCAAGCGGATCTTGTTGATCATCGGCGGCGGCATTGCTGCTTTCAAGATACCTCAACTTATCAGGCTGTTGCGGGCCGAAGGCGCGGCGGTCACTCCGGTTCTGACCGAAGGCGCCGCGCAGTTCGTCACGCCGCTGACCATCGCGGCGCTCGCGGGCGAAAAGGCCTACACATCGCTGTTCAACCTGACCGACGAGGCCGAGATGGGCCATATCCAGCTGTCCCGCGTTGCCGATCTGGTCGTGGTGGCCCCGGCGACGGCGGATCTGATGGCCAAGATGGCGGGTGGGCTGGCAGGTGATCTGGCCTCGACCCTGTTGCTGGCCACCGATACGTCGGTGCTGATTGCCCCGGCGATGAACGTCCGCATGTGGCAGCACCCGGCGACCCAACGCAATATCGCGACGCTGAAATCCGACGGGATCGGTTTTACCGGACCTGACGAGGGCGACATGGCCTGCGGCGAATACGGTCCCGGCCGGATGTCCGAACCGGACGAGATCCTGTCGGCGATCAAGGCCCGCATCGGGCAGGGTCCGCTGACCGGCAGGCGTATCCTCGTGACCTCGGGACCGACCCATGAACCCATTGATCCGGTGCGCTATATCGCCAACCGCTCCTCTGGCGCGCAAGGGACCGAAGTTGCGCGGGCGCTGGTGCGGCTGGGGGCCGAGGTGATCTTTGTCACGGGTCCCGCAGATGTCCCGCCCCCCGATGGTGTGATCCTCAAACGGGTCGAAACCGCGCAGCAGATGCTAAAGGCGGTCGAGGCCGCCTTGCCCGTCGATGCCGCCGTTTTCGCCGCCGCCGTCGCCGATTGGCGGGTCATGGGGGCCACAGATTCCAAGATCAAGAAACAGTCCGGGGCCTTGCCGGTGCTGGAATTTGCCGAAAACCCCGACATTCTGGCACGGATTTCTCAACGCAGGTCCGGGCGTCCGGGGCTGGTGGTGGGTTTTGCCGCGGAAACCGACGACGTGATCGCCAATGCAACGGCCAAGCGCGGCCGCAAGGGCTGTGACTGGATCCTGGCCAATGATGTCAGCCCGGCCACGGGCATCATGGGGGGCAGTGAAAACGCCGTGACCCTGATCCATGATGCGGGCGCCGAGGACTGGCCGCGCATGTCCAAGCAGGATGTGGCGCGCCGTCTGGCCGACCGGATCGCCCGGACGCTGACATGACGGGAACCCGCAGATGACAGAGGTGGCGATCAGGATACTATGGGAGCCGGAGGCCGACCGCACCCTTGGTCTGCCCAGCTATGAAAGCGCCGGCGCGGCGGGGGCGGACCTGCGCGCGAACCTGCCGGATCGGGGGAGCGTGACGCTGATGCCGCGGGTCCCCGCGCTGATCCCCACCGGCCTGCGTCTTGCCATTCCGACGGGGTACGAGGTGCAGATCCGCCCGCGCTCCGGCCTTGCGTTGAAGCATGGGATCACGCTGCCCAACAGCCCCGGCACCATCGACAGCGATTATCGCGGCCCGCTGGGGATCATCCTGCTGAACCTCGGGGCCGCTCCTTATGTGGTCTCGCACGGGGATCGCGTCGCCCAGATGCTGGTCGCACCGGTCTGGCAGGCGCGCTGGACGCTGGTCGACAGCCTTGATGTCACTGCACGTGGCGAGGGCGGTTTCGGATCGACGGGGCAGGGCTGAGGTGGGCTGGGTCCTGCTGTTCGCCCTTGGGCTCTGGGTCATCGGGGGGCGTTTTGGCGTATCGCGCCGGGCGCGCGGGCTGGTGCTGGGGCTGGGCTACCTGCTGATCCTCGCCCTGATGCTGCTGCTGCCCGAAGGCGACCGGTTGCGGGCCATGCTGGGCGGAGGTCCGGCACCCTGGTTGCTGCTGGGCGGGGCAGGCCTGATCGTCGGGGTTTATCGTGCGCTGCTGGGCCGTTTGAAGACCCGGGCCGATGCACCGCAGCCCGCCGAAGACCAGTCGGGTGGCGCAATGCCGCTGTTCTCGGACGCGGAACTTTCCCGCTATGCACGCCATATCACGCTGCGCGAACTGGGCGGACCGGGGCAGAAAAAACTGAAGCAGGCCCGCGTGCTGGTGATCGGGGCGGGGGGGCTTGGCTCTCCGGCGTTGATCTATCTGGCGGCGGCGGGCGTGGGGACCATCGGCGTCATCGACCCGGACACTGTTGATGCCTCGAACCTGCAACGCCAGGTGATCCACCGGGACGAGGATATCGGCCGCGCCAAGGTCCGCTCGGCTGTCGAGGCGCTGGCGGCCCAGAACCCGCATGTCGCCTTGCGCCCCTATGAACGCGCGCTGACCGCCGAAATCGCCGCCGACCTCTTCGCGGAGTACGATCTGATCCTCGACGGGACCGACAATTTCGAAACCCGCTATCTTGCCAACCGTGTGGCGGCAAAGCTTGGCCGACCGCTGGTCTCTGGCGCGCTGTCGCAATGGGAAGGGCAGGTCTCGGTCTTTCATCCCGTCTCGGGCACCCCATGTTACGCCTGTATCTTTCCGCAAGCGCCGGCCCCCGGTCTTGCACCCAGTTGCGCCGAGGCCGGGGTGCTGTCGCCGCTGCCCGGCGTCGTCGGTGCCATGATGGTGGTCGAGGCGGTCAAGCTGATCACCGGGGCCGGGGCGACGCTGCGTGGCGAGATGTTGATCTATGATGCGCTCTGGGGGGAAACCCGCAAGATCGCGCTGAAACGCCGCCCCGACTGTCCGGTCTGTGGCGCGGCTGCAAAGAAGGAAAAGGTGACCGAATGACCAATCCGCTGCTTTCCGACTGGGACACGCCGTTCGGCCTGCCGCCTTTCGACCGGATCCGCGACGAAGACTACGCCCCCGCGCTGGATATCGCGCTGGCCGAGCATGCCACCGAAATCGCGGCCATCGCGGGTGATCCGGAACCTGCGAGTTTCGACAACACGATCCGCGCCTACGAGGCATCGGGTGACGGGTTGGAAAAGGTGCTGGCGCCCTTCTATGCGCTGGCCGGGGCCGACAGCACCCCGGCGCGCGAGGCGTTGCAACGGGATTTTTCGCCCAAGCTGGCGGCGCATTTTTCCGACATCCACGCCAACAAGGCGCTTTTCGCGCGGATCTCGTCCCTGTGGGACGGGCGCGATGACCTCGGCCTTGATGAGGACGACGCGCGTCTGCTTTACCTGATCCATCGGGGGTTCGTGCGTGCCGGGGCTGCGCTGGATGGCGAAGAGGCCGCCCGGATGAAGGCGATCATGGGCCGTCTGGCGCAGCTTGGAACCCAGTTCACCCAGAACCTGCTGGCGGATGAACGCGACTGGTTCATGGACCTTGGCGACGAGGATCTGACCGGCCTGCCGGGCTTTGTGGTCAATGCCGCCCGCGCTGCCGGCGCGGAACGCGATACCGGGCCGATCGTCACCCTGTCGCGGTCCGTCATTACGCCGTTCCTGCAATTTTCGCCCAACCGCGCCCTGCGGGAAAAGGCGTTTTCCGCCTGGGCCGCGCGAGGCGAGATGGGCGGCGAGACCGACAATCGCGCCATCGTCGCCGAAACCCTGGCCCTGCGCGAAGAACGTGCGCGCCTGCTGGGCTATGAAAACTTCGCCGCCTTCAAGCTTGAAACCGAAATGGCGGGGACGCCGGACAAGGTGCGCGACCTGCTGACGGCGGTCTGGACCCCGGCCCGCGCCGCCGCCATGGAAGATCAGGCCGCCATGCAGCAGATGCTGGCCGAGGACGGCTTTAACGGCGCCTTCAAGCCCTGGGACTGGCGGTACTACGCGGAAAAGCGGCGCAAGGCGCTGCACGACGTGGATGAGGCCGCGTTGAAACCCTACCTGCAACTCGACCGGATGATCGAGGCGGCCTTCGACTGTGCCAACCGGTTGTTCGGCCTGCAATTTGCCCCCGTCACCCTGGCCGGCTACCACCCCGATTGCCGCCATTGGGAGGTGACCCGCGACGGGCGCCACGTGGCGCTTTTCATCGGCGATTACTTTGCCCGTGGCTCGAAACGTTCCGGCGCCTGGTGTTCGGCGATCCGCAGCCAGTCGCATCAGCCAAAGGAGCAGGCCCCGATCGTCATCAACGTCTGCAACTTTTCCAAGCCCGCGCCGGGCGAGGCGGCCTTGCTGTCCTATGACGATGCGCGAACCCTGTTCCACGAATTCGGCCATGCGCTGCACCAGATGCTGTCGGACGTGAAATGGGAACGGGTCTCGGGCACCTCGGTCAGCCGCGATTTCGTCGAACTGCCCAGCCAGCTTTACGAGCACTGGCTGGAAGTGCCCGAAGTGCTGCAGACTTACGCAACCCACGTCGACACCGGCGCGGCCATGCCGCAGGAGATGCTGGACAAGGTGCTGGGTGCCGCGACCTTCGACATGGGCTTTTCCACGGTGGAATATGTCGCCTCGGCGCTGGTTGATCTGGAATTCCACGACGGCCCCGCCCCCAAGGACCCGATGGCGCGTCAGGCCGAGATCCTCGCCGGGCTCGGCATGCCCGAAGCGATCACCATGCGCCATGCCACACCGCATTTCGCGCATGTCTTCTCGGGCGACGGATATTCGTCTGGCTATTACAGCTACATGTGGTCCGAGGTCATGGATGCCGACGCCTTCGAGGCCTTCACCGAGGCGGGGTCCGCCTTTGATCCGGTGACCGCCAAAGCCCTGGAGGACAACATCCTGTCGCGCGGTGGCTCGGTCGAGGCCGAGGCGCTTTACCTGCGCTTCCGCGGCCGGATGCCGGGGGTCGAGGCACTGCTGAAAGGGCGGGGTCTGATCGCCGCCGAATAGGCGGTCCACCGGGAATTCCTGAAAGGGGCGGGCGTCATTGCCCGCCCTTCTTGCCTAGTTGGACACCTGTTCCTTGAGGATGGCGGCGGTCAGCGAGAACATCAGGTAGACGCCGGACATGATGACCATCACCAGCAGCGTGTTCTCGAAGGCCCGCGGATAGCTGGGGTCCTCAGGCGTGACCGGGCGAACCGATGTGGTCAGGTAGCGCACCTGGCGGTTCGCCTCCAGCTCGGCTTGTTTCTGGTTTTCCAGCGCGGCCTGAAGGAAGATATCGGCCGAGGACAGATCGGCCTGGGCCAGCCGGACTTCGGTCGTCTTGGCTGCCAGCGAAACATCGTCGATCTGGGCATCGGTCATCTTCAGGTTCAGCTCTGCGATCACCGTTTCAAGCCGCGAGATATCGCCGTTGACCCCATCGACCCGCGCCTGGTTGGGGCGTGCATTGTCGTTCAGGGCAGCCAGTTGCAGCTTCTTTTCCTGCAATTGCACTTCGTAGGTGCTGATCTGGGTCCTGAGCGATGCGATGACCGCATCCGGGTCGACGATGGTGCCTTCCTGCAAAGTGACCAGGCGCAATTGCGCGGCACGACGGAAATCCTTGGCCTCCTCCAGCGAACTCAGCGCCGAGCCCATGGCGTCTTCGCGTTTGCGCAGCGACAGGTCGTCGACGCGCTTTTCGGCGTATTGGATCAATTGGGTGGAAAACAGCGTCGCCAGCTCGGGATCGGCTGCCATGATTTCCATGCGGATGACGCCTTCGGAGGGATCGTAGCCGATCTTCACGTAGCGCTTGTAGATCTTGTAGACCTGTTCCTGCGAGGCGTCGGCGGGCAGGCGCTGGATCGGGTCGATCCAATCCTGTTCAAAATGATCCCGGAACCCGAGATCGTCATCCAGACGCAGCATGGCATCCTTGGATTCAAGGAAGGACTGGACCGCGATGGCATCCTGGTTGGTGGCGAACTGGGTGCCGGAAAACAGGCCGCTGGCGCCGCCGATGCCAGTGCCGTCGGCTTGCAGGATCATGAACTCCGACTTGGTCGAATACATCGGCGTTGCGACGAAATAATAGTAATATCCGGCCAACAACGTTGGCAGCATGATGAAGAAGGAAAGCCGGGTGATCAGTTGCAGCGACTTGCGCCGCCGCCGCCGGGCGATGTCGCGCTGCATCGCCATGATCTCGCGCTGCCGCCGTTCGGAGGCACCATTGTCGCCGGGGGTGTAGCGGGCCGGGCTGTTGTCGCGGAAGGCCTGCGGCAGTTGCAGGTGATTGCCCTGTGACGGCTCACCCGCGCCGCCGGGCGGCACCTCCGAACCGGGGATGGTCGCCAGCGGGTCCTTGTCGAACGGGTCGATCCCGCGGGCGCGCAGGATGCGCAGGATTTCCTCATCGGTCTCTGCATCGACGCCATGTTTCTGCGCGGCCCGCCGCAGGGCGCGCAGCTGGCGTGATGTCAGCGCGGTGGCGTCGTCGGAGAGGCCGGCGGTATCGCTTTGCCCGCTGTCGAGCGGTACGAATGAAGCGGCCTGCGCCGGAGCGGGCCCGGCTGTTTCGGCAAGGGTGTCTTCCGGGCGGTCAGCGGATTCGCGGGCGGCCAGTTCGGCGTCCTTGTCCGCATTGACCCGGTCCTTGCGGCGTCCGCGCCGGGTACTGCGCAGGTCGTCATCCTCTGGCTGTTCCGGGGGGCGGCCGGCATCCGTGTCTGCGGTTGGCGCGGCGGGCGCGCTTTCGGGGGCCTCATCAGGGGGGGGGGCTTCCGGGCCTGCTTCGGTTGCGACTGGCCCGGCAATCGCGTCGGGATCCCAATCGTCCGGCATCTTCTGTTCAGGGCCATCCCTGCGGATCTGGAACCGTCTAGCCTTGGGATTCGTAGTCATACAATTGCTTCGCTTCTTCCAAGGTGTCGAACATGTATAGCTGACCGTCCCGCAGCACCGCCGCCTCACGTGCGAAACGCGCCAGGATCGCCGGTTGGTGGGACACGATCACGATCGTCGTCGTTGCCAGTCTTTCGCGCAGGATCTCTCCGGCCTTGCGATTGAATTCGACGTCGACCGAACCGGGCATGCCCTCGTCGATCAGGTAGATGTCGAAATCCAGCGCCAGCATCAAGGCAAAGCTGAACCGGGCCCGCATGCCAGAAGAATAGGTGCCGATCGGCTGGTCGAAATATTCCCCCAGCCCGCAGATCCAGCGGCAATAGGCCTCGACGTAGTCGGGATCCAGCGCATAGAGTCGCGCGATATAGCGCGAATTTTCCATCGCAGAATGCCTGCTGATCACGCCCCCCATGTAGCCCAGCGGGAAGGACACGCGGCACATTCGCCGCACGCTGCCTTCGTCGGGCTTTTCAAGCCCGGCCATCATGTTGATCAGCGTCGTCTTTCCGGTGCCATTGGGCGCCAGAATGCCCAGGGACCGGCCCAGTTCGACCCGGAACGACACCCGGTCCAGGATCACCTTGCGATGACTGCCGGTCCAGAAGGACTTGCTGACATTCGTGAATTCGAGCATCCGCGCTCCAACCCTGCTCCGCTTGAACCCTACGGGGTCACGGTTACGGCAAAATTTATCCGGTCGAAGCGATTATGTAGGATTTTCCATTCAGCGCCAATGGGCTGGCAGGAAAATGTGATGCAATGCGCAGGACCGGCAGGGCAAGCCGCCGGTCCTGGTGACTTTTTTGGGGGGCGCGTCCGACGAGGCAGGTCCTGGACGTCAGGCCCAGAGCGCCCAGGCCATCCCCGCCAGGATCGCCCCGGTGATCGCGAGGCCAAGGTAGGCGGCGAAGACCCGGGGTTTCACCAGCGCCCAGACCGCAACGGCGGCGGGGATGCAACTGACGCCCCCGGCGATGATGAAGGACATCGCCGCCCCCGGTGCCATCCCCTGTTCCATCAGGGCGCCGACCAGCGGCACGGCAGCATAGCCGTTCAGATAGGCCGGGGCCCCGACGAAGGCGCCCAGGATGATCGGACCCACGCCCGAACCGCCGAGAACCGAGGCGATCCACTCCGCCGGAAGGTATTCCAGCATCACCGCTTCCAGCAGATAGGCCAGCACCAGCCACTTGGTCAGAAACAGCGCGTTTTCCAGCACAGTCTCGCGGAAACTGTCCCGCCGCGCGGGTTCGGACCAGAAGCGCCACTGCGGTTTGCCCTGAAAGGGTTTCTTGACCCCGCAGCAGCCACCGACCTGGGGGCGTTCGCGCAGCGGATCGGCAAAAACGGGCGAGGTCTTGAAAGCCATGACCACCGTGCCGCCGAAAATGCCGAGGCCGACCGCCGCCAGCGTCTTGCCGATGGCGAAATCCAGCCCCAGCGTCCCCGTGGTGATCGAGAACATCGCCGGATCCATGATCGGAGAGCTGAGCCAGAAGGCCATGACCGCGCTCAGCGGCACACCGAGGGCCAGCAGGGCGGCGATGAAGGGGATGACTTCGCAGGAACAGAAGGGCGACAGCCCGCCCAGCAGGGCCGCCATGACGATCATCCGGGCTTCGCGACCGACAAAGGCGCGGGCCAGCAGGGTCTCGGCGCCCGTTGCCTTCAGGTAGCCGATGGCCAGCACCGCGAACAGGATAAAGGGCAGGGTGCCCCAGTAGGCCTGGCCGGTGAAGATCACCGAAGGCACCAGCCGGTCGGGATCCAACAGCGCGATGGCCAGCAGCACCAGCGCCACGGCGACCCAGGCGCCGTCCAGATGGGCGCGCAGCCCGCGATATCGGGTCAGCAGAAGCTCAGTCATCGGGGTTTCCTTCGCTTTCATGGACACAAGCGGGCGCATCGGCGCAGCAATTCTCGATCAGGAAATCGGCGAGGTCCTTCAGGTCGTCATAGGCCACCGCCGCGCAGATCACGCTGCGGCCCTGCTTTTCCTGCAGGACAAGGCCCGCCTGGGTCAGGATCTTGACGTGATGGGTCAGGGTCGACCCGCCGATGCCGGTCTTTTCCCCCAGTTCTCCGATCCGCAGGCCTTCGGGCCCGGCGCGCACCAGCAGACGCAGCACGGTCAACCGCTGTTCCGAGCCGAGGGCGGCGAAACGCGAGGCCGCAAGCGCCAGGCTGTCCACGCTGTCAAAAGTCTTCATCGCGTTGCTCCGATTCATTTAGATGATTCTAGAAATATCGAAGCGTCTCCGGTCTGGCAACATTTATTTCGATAGGTTTCGAAATGTCGTACCGCATTTGACGCCGGCCTGCCCCGTCACCAGATAAGACGCATGACCCAGCTTGCCGATGACATCCGCGCCTGCCGCCTCTGTGCGGACCGCTTTGCCGCCACCCAGACCCGGCACCGCCCGGCGCCGGTGGTCTGGCTGAACCCGGCGGCCCGCATCCTGATCGCCGGGCAGGCGCCGGGCCGTCAGGCGCATGAAAAGCAGCGCCCCTTCGATGATCGCTCCGGCGACCGGCTGCGCGACTGGATGGGCGTCACGCGAGACGAGTTCTATGACGTGACGCGGATGGCCTTCCTGTCCTCGGCCTTCTGCTTTCCGGGCTATGACGCCAAGGGATCGGATCTGCCTCCGCCGCCGATCTGCGCGCAGACCTGGGCACCTGCGGTGCTGTCCTCCCTGCCGAACCTGCGCCTGCATCTGCTGATCGGCGGCTATGCCCAGAAGATCCACCTTGGCACCCGCGCCCCGGTCACGCAGACCGTCGCGGCCTGGCGAGAGGCCCCGGCGGGCAGGATCCCCTTGCCTCATCCGTCCTGGCGCAATACGGCATGGCTGCGCCGCAACCCCTGGTTCGAGACCGAGCTTATCCCGGTGCTGCGCGCCGAAGTGCGAAAGGCGATGGAATGAGCGATGTGATACCCGACGCGGCAACCGCCCTGGATCAGGCGCATGACGCCATGCAGGCCGCCCCCCTCGACGACCAGTTGCGCCTGCGCTTCTATGAACGGCTGGCGGATTCCGAATTGTTCCTGTTGCTGGAAACCGAGGCCGCCGAAGGAAACGCCGCGCCGCAGATCTTTCCGGTCGAAGACGGCTCCTACGTCCTGCTGTTCGACCGCGAGGAACGTCTGACCGATTTCACCGGCCGTGCCGCGCCCTATGCCGCCCTGTCAGGGCGGTTGGTGGTGCAGCAACTGGCCGGGCAGGGGGTGGGCCTTGCGGTGAACCTCGAAACGCCCTCGGCCATCCTGATCCCGCCCGATGCGGTCACCTGGCTGGCCGAAACCGTCGCCCATGCCCCAAGCGAGGTCGAGGAGCGCATCGCCGCCTTCCATCCCCCCCGTGGCCTGCCCGAAGCCCTGGTCACCGCGCTGGATGCCAAGCTGGCCACGGCGCGGGGTCTCGCCGATTGTGCCTTTCTGGCCGGCAGCGAAAGCGACAGCGGCAGCCGCAGCCATATCCTGGCCTTCATTGACGCCGCGCCGGGATCCGAAGCCGCCCTGGCCCGCGCCGTGGCCGAGGCGCTGACATTTTCCGGGATCGAGGCGGGTGCGCTGGATGTCGGCTTTTTCCGGGCTTCGGACCCGTCGGCAGCGGCCCTGGCCCGCAACGGGCTGCGCTTTGACCTGCCGGCACTGCCCAAGGCGCAGCCGGCAGAGCGGCCCGCGCCGGGCTCCGACCCGACGAAACCGCCGATCCTGCGCTAGGCCCCAAGGCCAGGCGCGTGTTTGCCCGGTGCTCGCCCATCCGTGACCGTGGTGCCCTTGACGGCCCCCTTGCCTCGCGCCACCTTCTCGGCCAACCAGAACAGGAAATGACCTTGAGCAGATCCGCGCCGCCTTTCGCGCCTTTCGAATGGATGATCGCCTGGCGCTACCTGCGCGCCCGCCGTGCCGAAGGCGGCGTTTCGGTGATGACATGGATTTCCCTGATCGGCGTCGCCCTGGCGGTCTTTGCGCTGATCGCAACCCTGTCGGTACGGGCCGGGTTCCGGGCCGAATTCGTCGACACGATCCTTGGGGCCAATGCCCATGTGACGATCTATGCCCAGCCCCAGTACAGCGAAACCGGCGGGACGGACCGCAGCATCACGGAGTATGCCGCGATGGCCGGCCGCATCGCGGCGGTGCCCGGCGTCACCCATGCCGCGCCGCTGATCAAGGGGCAGGTCATGGCCTCGGCCAACAGCTACAGTTCCGGGGTCGAGGTCTTCGGGATCGAAGCCGCAGATCTGGAAGGCCTGCCGCGCATCGCCAGCCCGGATCAAAGCTTTGGCGACATCGCAGATTTCGGCAACGGTGTCGCCATCGGGTCCGGCGTGGCGCGGGAACTGGGGCTGGCCATCGGGGACCAGATCAAGCTGATCTCGCCCGAGGGGGTCAAGACGGCCTTCGGCACCTCGCCCCGCGTGTCGAGCTATCCGGTGACCTATATCTTCACCGCCGGGCGCTACGACATCGACCGCACCCGGCTTTACATGCCCTTCGCCGAGGCGCAGTCCTATTTCAACCGTGAAGGCCGCGCGGATGAGATCGAGGTCATGGTGACCGATCCCGAACGCGCCGACGTGATGGTGCCCGCCCTGCTGGATGCCGCCGAGGCCGAAGGCGGTCCGGTGGCGCTTGCCTGGACATGGCGTGACGCTTCGGGCAGCTTCCTGCGGGCGCTCGACATGGAGGACAACGTGATGTTCGTCATTCTGTCGGTGCTGGTGCTCATCGCCTCGATGAACATCGTCTCGGGGCTGATCATGCTGGTCAAGAACAAGGGTCGCGACATCGGCATCCTGCGCACCATGGGCCTGAGCGAAGGCTCGGTCCTGCGGGTCTTCTTCATCTGCGGCGCCTCGACGGGCATCATCGGCACGATTGCCGGGGTGGTGCTGGGCTGCCTCTTCGCGATCTATATCGACCCGATCTTTTCGGTGGTGAACTTCGTTTCGGGCGGCGGGGTCTGGGATCCGTCGATCCGCGGGATCTACGAACTGCCGGCGAAATTGCAGCTGGGCGATGTGCTTTCTGCCGTGTCCCTGTCACTGTTCCTGTCCTTCGTGGTGACGATCTTTCCTGCCCGCCGCGCGGCGCGCATGAACCCGGTAGAGGCCCTGCGCTATGAATGATCCCCGGCAAGACCCCGTCCTGCGCCTGTCCGGGCTTGGCAAGGGGTACAACCACGGCCAACCAAACCAGATCGACGTGCTGCGCGATGCCTCGCTCAGCCTCGAACGGGGCGAGGTCGTCGCCCTTGTCGCGCCTTCGGGCTCCGGCAAGTCGACCCTGCTGCATATCGCGGGCCTGCTCGATCAGCCCGACAGCGGCAGCGTCGCCATCGAAGGCGCCGAGATGGCAAGCCTCGGGGATCGCGCGCGCACCGCGATCCGGCGGGACAAGGTCGGCTTCATCTACCAGTTTCACCACCTGCTGCCGGAATTCAGCGCGGCGGAAAACATCATCCTGCCTCAGCTTGCCGCCGGGACCTCGCGCCGCGCGGCCGAGGCCCGTGCCGACGAACTGCTTGAGCGTGTCGGCCTGTCGGACCGGATGCGCCACCGGCCAGCGGAATTGTCGGGCGGTGAACAGCAGCGGGTCGCCTTTTGCCGCGCGCTGGCCAATGGTCCGGCGCTGTTGCTGGCGGATGAGCCGACGGGGAACCTCGATCCGGCGACCTCGGACACGGTCTTTGGCGCGCTGATGGGGCTGGTGCGCGACACCGGCCTGTCGGCGCTGATCGCTACGCACAACCTTGAACTGGCCGCGCGGATGGACCGGGTGCTGCGGATGGAAAACGGCACGCTTGTGCCCGCGACAGAGGGCGCCTGAAGTCCCGCGACAGGTCTGTCACCTGCCATGAAAAAGCCCCCGTCAGACAGTGGTCCGCGGGGGCTTTTGTCTTTGAAGGCGGATTACCTCAGCAGGTTCGCCACGATCCCGACCGTCGCGGCGACGATGGCGGTCTGGGCGGCGATGCGGAAGATCTCTCCGTTGTATTCGGCGTAGCGATAGCCGTTACCGGGGGCCGGCAGGCCGTAGTCGCGGTAATTGCCGACTTCGCGGTAGCCGTTCGGCAAGGCTTCGCCCCGGCCGATGTTCTGGGGCGCGCGCGACTGGGCCTGCCGGTTGTCCTGTGCGCGATTATCCTGTGCGCGGTTGTTCTGGCTGGCCTGCTGGTTGCGGTTGTCGTGACCCTGGCTGGATTGGTTTTGCCCGTGCTGGCTTTGCCCGTTCTGGTTCTGGTCGTTGCGGTTCTGGCTTTGGCCATCCCAGTTCTGGCTGTTGTCATCCTGCTGGCGGATGATCTGCTGGCCATTGTCGTCGGACCGGCCGGTCTGGGCATTGGCCATGCCGGACAACAGGACCGAGGCGGCGAGGACGGTGATGATGATGCGCTTCATGGCGATATTCCTTCTTGTTCGAAGGTTATACGCGCGGGCGATCATTTCCTGTCGCGGCCATCAGCGGAACACCGGCGGGAAACTGCCAGTTCTCGCGATGACCGCTTTGGGGACGCGGGGGATCAGACGTCCAGTTCTTCGACGAAGCGGGCGTTTTCCTGGATGTACTGGAAGCGCAGCTCGGGTTTCTTGCCCATCAGCCGTTCCACCAGATCGCCGGTTTCGCCCGGCTCGTCCTCGTCGATGGTGACGCGGATCAGCTTGCGGCTTTTCACGTCCATCGTGGTTTCCTTCAGATCCTTGGCATCCATCTCGCCCAGACCCTTGAAGCGGCTGACCTCGATCTTGCCCTTGCCGCCGATGCCTTTCTCCAGCCAGAGATCGCGCTCTGCCTCGTCTTCGACATACAGGCGATGCGCGCCTTGGGTCAGACGGAACAGCGGCGGGCAGGCCAGGTACAGGTGCCCCTGGTCGATCAGCGGGCGCATCTGGGTGAAGAAGAAGGTCATCAGCAGGGCCGCGATATGGGCGCCGTCGACATCGGCGTCGGTCATGATGATGATCTTGTCATAGCGCAGATCGTCGACGTTGAACTTGGAGCCCAGCCCGACACCGAGCGCCTGGCAGATGTCGGCGATTTCCTGATTGGCGCCGATCTTGTTGCTGGCGGCCCCCAGCACGTTCAGCACCTTGCCGCGCAGGGGCAGCAGGGCCTGCGTCTTGCGATCACGGCCCATCTTTGCACTGCCGCCGGCGGAATCGCCCTCGACCAGGAACAGCTCGGTGCCTTCGCGGTTGGTGGCCGAACAATCGGTCAGCTTGCCGGGCAGGCGCAGGCGCTTGGTCGCGCTTTTGCGTGCGGTTTCCTTTTCGGCCCGGCGGCGCAGGCGTTCTTCGGACCGCAGCACCAGGAAGTCGAGGATCGCCCCGGCGGATTTCGTATCCGCCGCCAGCCAGTTGTCGAAGTGGTCCCGCACCGCGCCCTCGACCAGCCTTGCGGCCTCGGTGGTGGCCAGCCGGTCCTTGGTCTGGCCGACGAATTCGGGTTCGCGGATAAAGCAGGACACCAGCGCGCCGGCCCCGGTCACCAGATCGTCGCGGTTGATCTGCGCGGCCTTCTTGTTGTTCACAAGTTCGCCGTAGGCGCGCACGCCCTTCAGGATCGCGGCCCAGAACCCGGCCTCGTGGGTGCCGCCTTCGGGGGTGGGGACGGTGTTGCAGTAGCTCTGGATGAAGCCATCCCGCGCGGGGGTCCAGTTGATCGCCCATTCGACCCGCCCCGGCACGCCGAAGCGTTCCTGAAAATCGACCCGGCCCGCAAAGGGCTGATCGGCATAGGTGGTCGCGCCTGTCAGGGTCTCGTTCAGGTAATCCGCCAGACCGCCGGGAAAGTGGAAGGAGGCCTCGGTCGGGGTTTCGCCGTCGTCGATGGCGGATTTCCAGCGGATTTCCACGCCCGAGAACAGGTAGGCCTTGGACCGGATCGACTTGAACACCCGCGCCGGCTTGAACCGGTGGCTGCCGAAGATCTCGGCATCCGGGTGGAAGGTCGTGGTGGTGCCGCGCCGGTTGGGTGCGCTGCCGATTTCCTCGACCGGGCCAAGCGGGATGCCGCGCGAAAAGCGCTGCTCGACCAGCTTGCGGTCGCGGGCCACCTGCACGACCATCGAATCCGACAGGGCGTTGACGACCGAGGCCCCGACGCCGTGCAGACCGCCCGAGGTCTCGTAGGCCTTGCCGGAAAACTTGCCGCCCGCGTGCAGGGTGCAAAGGATCACCTCGAGCGCGCTCTTGCCGGGGAACTTGGGGTGCGGGTCGAAGGGCATGCCGCGACCGTTGTCGCGGATGGTCATCGAATAATCCGCGTGCAGCTCGACTTCGATCCGGTTGGCATGCCCGGCGACGGCTTCGTCCATCGAGTTGTCGAGGATCTCGGCCACCATGTGATGCAGGGCGCGTTCATCGGTGCCGCCGATATACATGCCCGGCCGCTTGCGCACCGGTTCCAGCCCTTCAAGCACCTCGATCGAAGAGGCGTCATAGGTCTCGGGGCCGGTCCCGCTAAGTAGATCGTCTGCCATCTGCTGCTCTTTTTGATTTTGGGTCTTCGCGCCATTATGGCAGCGCGGGGCCTTGGGGGAAAGCGGTTTGGCGCAGGGCCGGGGGCCGGCAAGTGCCGGTGCAGGGAGCCGGTGCAGGGACATGTGCAGTCCCGAGGCGGGATGCGGGCCAGAGTGCGGGGTTGGCGCCCGGGTGCCGGGCGCGGGTCAGGGCCCTGTGCCGGGCGTGGGCATGGCCGGGCGCATGGGCGGGTCTGTCCATCCTTGGTTGATGCTGTGGATCACTGGCTCTTGCCAGGTCGCGCGGCGCGGCGTAAGGGCCAGCGATGATTGCCGCAATGTCATATCGTCGCCACTTCGGGGCTGTGCTGACCCTGGGCCTGCCGCTGGCCGGCAGCCAGATCGCGCAGGTCTCGCTGAGCCTGGTCGATGCGGCCATGCTGGGCTGGTATGACACCACCGCACTGGCCGGGGAAATCATCGGCTCCTCGCTGTTCTTCGTGCTGTTCATCGCCGGATCCGGCTTTTCCGCCGCGCTGGCGCCGCTGGTCGCCGCCGCCGAAGGGCGCGGAGACACCACCCAGGCGCGGCGTGTCACCCGCATGGGCCTGTGGCTGGCGATGCTGGCCGCGCTGGTCAGCCTGCCGGTGCTGCTGAACGCGGAACCGATCTTTCTGGCGCTCGGCCAGAAGCCCGAGATCGCGGCGGCGGCGGGCGATTACCTGAGCATCCTGGCCTGGGGTCTGTTCCCGGCCCATGCGGCCATGGCGCTGAAAAGCTACCTTGCCGCGCTGGAGCGCAGCCGCATGGTGCTGATCGCGACGCTGGTCTCGGTGGTGGTCAATGCGGCGGGTAATTACGCGCTGATCTTCGGCCACTGGGGCGCGCCCGAACTGGGCATTCGCGGCGCCGCCTGGTCATCGCTGATCATGCATTTCGCGACGCTGGCCTTTCTGGTGGCCTACGTGCGCCACGCCCTGCCCGGGCAGGAGGTCTTCGTGCGGCTCTGGCGGCCCGATTGGGAAGCCTTCGGCGCGGTCTTCCGCCTTGGCTGGCCGATCAGCCTGACGCTGATTTGCGAAGTCGGCCTGTTCGCCTTTTCTTCGGTCATGATGGGCTGGATCGGGGAAATCCCGCTGGTCGCCCATGGCATCGCCATGCAGATCACATCGGTCACCTTCATGGTGCACCTGGGGCTAAGCCAGGCCGCCACCGTGCGCGCCGGGCGGGCCCATGGGCGTGGCACGATGACCGATATCCGGCGCGGCGCCGTGACGGCGATCATTCTGTCGGGGATCGTCAGCCTGCTGACCATCGCCGTCTTCCTGGCCTGGCCAGAGGTGCTGATCGGGCTGTTCATCGACCCCGCATCACCCGTCCGGGCCGAGGTGCTGGCCTTCGGGACCATCCTGCTTGCGGCCTCGGCATTGTACCAGTTGACCGATGCCTATCAGGTCATCGCGCTCGGCATCCTGCGCGGCTTGCAGGATACGCAGCGCCCGATGCTGGTGGCGGCGGTCAGCTATTGGATCGTCGGCGTTCCGGTCGCCTATATCCTGACCTTCAAGCTTGGCGTGGGTGGCGTCGGGATCTGGTTCGGCATGGCCTGCGGTCTGGCGATGGCGGCGGTCTGGCTGATGTACCGTCTCTGGCGGCAGGTGATGCCGCGCATCCAGCGCGAGATTTCACTGCAATACGGGATCAAGGCCGGTACCGCCCCGACCGAGGTCTGAGCGCCGACCAGTCGGCCACCCGACCCGGCTGTCAGTCCTTGTCGGAGTCCTGGCTTGCCGCTTCCTGACGGGTCATTGCATCGGCCCGTTTGCGCACGATCAGGCCGCGCAGGTCATGCATGGCCATCAACAGATCATCGGCCACGCCATCCAGTTCCTCGGGGCTGGCCTTGGTCTGGACCCATTGTGCGGTCAGGTTGATTGATTCGATGGTTGCCCGGATCTCTTCTGCCTGACGGGCGGCGAGAAGGGCGCGCCGCCCCACCATCCACTTGCGGATCACGGCGGTTTCCTCGTCGTCCAGCACGTGATCGCCCTGCGGCTTGATCTCTCCGTTGCGGATGTTCACGGCGGCGATCTGGTCCAGGCCAAGCCGCCTTTGCCGGTCGTCGCGGCCCACCCGAAACACGAAGGCTCCATTGTCGCGGATGCGGAAATAGAAATCGGGCAGGTCACTTGGCATAGGCTGTCCTTGTGGGAAAGAGCGCCCAAGTGCGGCGCGGCTCGGGTCCATTCAAGTTACGTCAGGGCCCGGCAGAAGTCCTGGATACGCGTGCAGGCATCCGTCAGGGCCGCATCCGACGTGGCATAGGAGATGCGGAAATTCGGGCTGAGGCCGAAGGCTGCCCCGAAGACAAGCGCGACGCCGGTTTCTTCCAGCAGCGCGATGGCAAAGGCTTCGTCGGTGTCGATCAGACGTCCGCCTGCGCTGGTCTTGCCGATCAGTCCCGCGATGGATGGGTAGACGTAAAAGGCCCCTTCGGGCACCGGGCAGGTGATTCCGTCGATCTGGTTGAGCATCGTGCAGACAATGTCGCGGCGCCGGATGAACATCTGGTTATTCGGCGCGATGAAATCCTGCGGCCCGTTCAGCGCCTCCACCGCCGCCCATTGGCTGATCGAACAGGGGTTCGTGGTGCTCTGGCTCTGGATCTTGCGGATCGCGGCGATCAGCGGCTCGGGGCCACCGGCATAGCCGATCCGCCAGCCGGTCATCGCATAGGCCTTGGACACGCCGTTCACGGTCAGGGTACGGTCATGAAGCGCCGGTTCGACCTCGGCCGGGGTGCAGAAGGTGAAATCGCCGTAGGCCATGTGCTCATACATGTCGTCGGTCAGCACCCAGACATGCGGATGGCGCATCAGCACATCGGTCAGCTCCTTCAACTCGGACCGGCTATAGCCGGCGCCAGTGGGGTTGGAGGGGGAGTTGAAGATGAACCACTTGGTCTGCGGGGTGATCGCCGCCTCCAGCTGATCGGGGGTGATCTTGAAACCGGTTTCCAGCGCGGCTGGCACGGTCACGGGCGTGCCCCCGGCCAGCAGGACCATATCGGGATAGCTGACCCAATAGGGTGCGGGGATCACGACCTCGTCGCCGGGGTTCAGCGTCGCCATCAGCGTATTGTAGAGCACCTGCTTGCCGCCGGTGCCCACAGTGATCTGCGCCGGGGTGTAGTCGAGCCCGTTGTCACGTTTGAACTTGGCGCAGATCGCGGCCTTCAGTTCCGGGATGCCATCGACGGCGGTGTATTTCGTCTTGCCGGCCTCGATGGCGGCAATGGCGGCGGCCTTGATGTGATCGGGCGTGTCGAAGTCGGGTTCGCCGGCGCTCAACCCGATGATATCCCTGCCGGTAGCCTTCAGTTCCTGTGCCTTGGTCGTCATGGCGATGGTCGGCGAAGGTTTGACGCGGGACAATGTGTCGGACAGAAAGGCCATCAGCCGGGACTCCGGTTTGTGTTTGCAGCTCGACCGTCTTAGGCTGGCCCCGTCAGCCGTTCAAGACGCAACGGCCGGTCCGCGCCCGCCGCGAGGTGGGATTGCGCAAAAGGCTCAAGGGAAGGACACCCATGTCAGACGATTGGTACAGCGCCGACAGCGCCACGTTCGGGGATCGTATCGAAGCGGCTCGGCTGGCCTCTGAAATGTCCCAGGGTCTGCTGGCCAAGCGGTTGGGGGTGAAACTGTCGACGCTGAAAAGCTGGGAACAGGATCTGTCGGAACCTCGCGCCAACAAGCTTCAGATGCTTGCCGGCTTGCTGAATGTTTCCCTGACCTGGCTGCTGAACGGTGTCGGCGAAGGCGTCGCGCCACCCGAGGATGGGGACGCCGCGCAGCCCGATCCCGGTGCCATGGCCGCGCTTGGCGAGATGCGCGAGATCCGCGCCCAGATGACTGGCATGGCCGACCGTCTGGCGCTATTGGAAAAGCGTCTCAGGACCGTGCTGAAGGAAACCGCCGAATGACCGAACCCTTTCCCGTCGGAGAGCCCCGCGAAACCCGTGTGAAACGGATGCGCATGCGCTCCATGCGGCGCGGCATCAAGGAAATGGACATCATCCTGATGCGCTTTGCCGATGCCGAACTGGACGGGCTGTCGGCTGCGGAACTGGACGCCTATGACGCGGTGCTGTCGCAGAACGATCAGGACCTCTACCAATGGGTCTCGGGTCAGCAGGAGGCCCCGGCCAACCTGGCGCCCATGCTGGCACGGATCGCCGCAGTCTCCGGCTGACAGGGCGCCAGTCGCGGGCGGAGCGCGGAGAGGCATGTTGCATGGGATGTTAACCATGGAACGGCCTATCCATTTGGAATTAACGCAATTTTCGCGAATCTAGGTCAATTTCTGCCCAAGTTGTTTTGGACGGAGACTTGGATGAGCATTCAGAACGCGATCGGACCCCGGCCGGTGCCGCCGGACTACCTGGTGGGCTACCTGGATACGCTGGCGATGGTCGAACGGCTGCACCGGCTTCTGCTGGATGTCATCAAGGATGAATTCGAACGTGTCGGCGTGTTGGAGATCAATGCGGTACAGGCGCTGCTGCTGTTCAACGTCGGCGATAACGAGGTGACGGCAGGCGAGCTGAAAAGCCGCGGCTATTACCAGGGCAGCAATGTCAGCTACAACCTCAAGAAACTGGTCGAGATGGGGTTCATGCACCATGAACGCTGCGAAATCGACCGGCGCTCGGTCCGCGTCCGGCTGACGCAGAAGGGCCGCGAGATCCGCGATATCGTCGCCGGGCTGTTCGAACGGCAATCCGAAGGGATCGAAAGCCGCAACGTGATGGATTTCGGCACGATGGAATCGGTGAACGGCTCTCTGCGACGGCTGGAGCGGTACTGGACGGATCAGATCCGCTACATCTACTAGGGGGCGTGTCCCTGCTGCGCCGAAGGCAGCCGGATGGCGCGACCCGGTGGCGGGGCTTGCGGCCTAATGGTGCCCGTTCAGGGTTCAGTAACTTGCGAGACGGCCAGCACCTGAAGCTCTCTGAGCAGTTTGCGCGCCATGGCGGCATGATAGCCCTCAAAGCCCAGGGCGGTTTCCACGAAGGCATCCGGTCCCCGCAACACATAGGCGCGAAAATAGGCAGAAAGCTTCTGGATCCCCATGCTCTCACCACCGCGCCCTGTGCCGTCCCCCGACCCGATGGCGAGCGCATTCACGGTGATCCGCCCCATATCGACGCTGGCAGGGTGGGGGCGGGTATTGTGGACCCCATCGCCCGAGACATCCAGAACCAGGCTCCAGCAGTCGTCCTGTGCATCCAACTCGCGCCGGGCAAAATTCATCGCCGCGCCGAGCGCCGTCGAAGGCTCCATCGCTTGCCGTTGGGTGTGTCGCAACTGGTCCTGCAGGGCGGCGATATCCCCCGGCGACCGGATGCTGCGCCAGGGGGCCAGGACGCGCTGATCCGCCGGGCCGCTCCATTCAAAGACCATCAGGCGGGCCGGGGCCCCGGGTATGTCCAGCAGCGCGCGCCGAACCTCGGACTCGCCCAGGGCTGCTGCCAACCCATCCAGCTGCAACCGGTATTCGTCCGCGTCGACAGAGCCGGAGACATCCAGCCCGAGCGCCAAAGCCTTGCGGCAGCTTTCGGCACTGGCAGGGGCCACACTGGCGGCAAGGGTCGCCAGCAGCAGGGCTATCCGCAGCATCCGGGCGCCTTGATCTGGTCCGATCCGATCTGCAGATCGTTGATTTCGCGGAAAAGCTTCAATCCCATTGCCTGGCCGAAATCCTCGAACCCCCGGGCGATTTCCAAAAAGGCGCCAGGGCCGTGCAGAACCTGATCGCGATAGAAATCATACACCCCGTCATCGGGCCCGAGGATCGCCAACCCATTGACCACCACACCGGCAAAGGGGAAATTCGCATAGGCCAGATCAGGCCCGAAGCCTTCGTTGTTGATGCCATCCCCCGACAGGTCCAGCACCGCGCGGTCACATTGCGGGGCACGGGTCAGCATCCCGGCCCCGAAGCCAAGCGCATAGCCCGAGGCCGTCGGAAACCCGGTATGGCTGCGCTGCGCCGAGGCGATTTGGCTGGCGGCCCGCATCAGGTCGCCTTCGCTTCGAAGAAGGGTCCAGGGCAGGATGATTGCCTGTTGTTGCCGCCCGCTCCATTCATAGGCCGCCAGCGCCACGGGACCGCCACCGTTCAGCACCGCCTGACGGATTTCCGGCAACAGCAGCGCGGCCGCCAGCCCGTCGCGTTGCAGGACGTATTCTTCGGCATCAACCGACGCCGAGACATCCAGCGCCAGTACCAGGGCAAGGCGGCAAGGCGCCTCGCCTGTCTGTTCCTGCGCCTGCACGCCATGCGAGCACAGCATGGCCAGACAGCCGCCCACCAGTGCCAGCCCGGCCCGCGCCAGGCATGGCAGGGGCCGGGTCCGACGGGGCGCGCCGCTTACCAGTGGCCGGTGTTTTCCATGCTCACCCACGGTTCTGCCGGTTCAAGATTCCCCTCCTGCAGCAGTTCGATCGAAATATTGTCCGGTGAGCGCACAAAGGCCATGTGGCCATCGCGCGGCGGCCGGTTGATCGTCACACCTGCGTCCATAAGTTTCTGACAAGTCTCGTAGATATTCGCGACCCGGTAGGCGAGGTGGCCGAAATGCCGGCTGTCGCTGGGCAGTTCGTCGTCACCGTCCCAATTCCACGTCAGTTCGACCGGGCAGTCCTCCTGCCCTTCGGGGGCCATGAAAACCAGCGTAAAGCGCCCGCCTTCGTTTTCAACCCGGCGGATTTCCTTCAGGCCGAGCAAGTCGTAGAAGGCCATGTTCTCTTCCAGGTTCTTGACCCGGACCATCGTGTGCAGATACCGCAGCATTCCCGATTTTCCTTTCCAGTCTTTCGTCCCTCGGGCGGCTTGGCCTGCGGGACGTTTTGGTCTCTGAAAGCAAAGGTAGCAGCCCGACCGGCCATGTCGATACGTCAAAATTCGGCGCTGGCGGCCCTGTCGATGCCGTGCGCGGTTTTGCCTTGCGACCTTACAAGATAACGTAGCCCGAAATGTGACGTGAAAGGATTCGCCCATGCCGCTTTCCCCCGAACAGCAGGCCGAAATCGACGCCTTGCGGGCCGAACCGATGCCCACCCTGCGCGCCACCGTGCCGGGGATCGAGGCGCATCTTTACAAGGCGGTGCCGCTGCTCGACCATGGGTTCGTGCGGGTCATCGACTACATGGGCGACGATTCCGCGATCTGTCAGGCGGCGCGGGTGTCCTACGGCAAGGGCACCAAGTCGGTGCAGAACGACGAAGGGCTGATCCGTTACCTGATGCGGCACTGGCATTCGACCCCCTTCGAGATGTGCGAGCTGAAGCTGCACGTGAAACTGCCGGTCTTCGTCGCGCGCCAGTGGATCCGCCACCGCACGGCCAATGTGAACGAATATTCCGCGCGCTATTCGATCCTCGACCGGGAATTCTACATTCCTGAACCCGATGCCCTGGCCGCGCAGTCGGCGATCAACAACCAGGGGCGCGGCGAGGCATTGCAAGGCGAAGAGGCCGCCCGCGTGCTGGAATGGCTGAAGACCGACGCGATGCGCAGCTATGACCACTACGCCGAGATGATTTCCCAGGACGGCCAGCAGGGTCTTGCGCGCGAACTGGCGCGAATGAACCTGCCGGCGAATATCTATACACAATGGTACTGGAAGGTCGATCTGCACAACCTGTTCCATTTCCTGCGCCTGCGCGCGGATTCCCATGCGCAATACGAGATCCGCGTCTATGCGGATGAGATCTGCAAGCTGGTCGCCGATTGGGTCCCCTTCGCCTACAAGGCCTTCGAGGATTACCGCCTGGGCGCGGTCACCATGTCGGCCCAGATGGTCGATTGCCTGCGTCGGATGCTGGCCGGTGAAGAGGTCACCGAAGAAAACTGCGAGATGAGCAAGCGCGAGTTCCGCGAATTCAAGGCGATGCTCGGCTAGGCCCGCGCGGGGCGGCTAGCCTGATCCGGCCCGGAAATTCGGGTCGAAGTGATCCGGGGCTCTCCTTGTCGCGTAGTCTCTGAAACATCCGGAGACAGCCATGCAGATCCTGACCCTATATCTATCCACGGCCATCCTTTTTCTTGGTCTTGATGCCGTGATGCTGAAACTGGTCATGCGACCCTTGTTCGAGGCCCGTCTCGGCAATCAGCTTCTGGAGGATCCCAGGCTCGGTCCGGCGGGGATCTTCTACCTGTTCTATGTGGCCGGGCTGCTGTGGTTCGTGTCGCTGCCCGCCTTGGCCGAAGGTGGCATGGCGCGGGCCTTCTGGGGTGGGGCGCTGCTGGGGGCCATGGCCTATGGCACCTACGAGTTCACCAATTTCGCGACGCTGCGGGCCTGGGACTGGCGCATGGTGATGGTCGATCTGACCTGGGGCACGTTGTTGACCGGCCTGTCGGCAGCCCTTGGTGTCGGCCTGGTGGGGCGGTTGTTCCCCTGAGCTATTCATGCGGGACACGACCGACCCGGGTCGCTTTTGGCAGTTCCGCGATTCCCGTTCGGTAAATTGTCATGAATCTGTTACACTGCTGGGAAACTAGATCCGAGCAGACGAGCAGACATGTGAAACGCCTTCTGATCCCGATCCTTTGCGGCCTCTGGGCCGCGCCGGTGTTTGCCGCCTCGCCGATCGCCGAGGTGGTCTGCGACAGCCGCGCCGCGATGGAACAACGTCTTGTCACGCGGCTGGGCAGCACGCGTCAGGCCACCGGCCTGCGTGGTCCTGAACAGGTGATGGAGGTCTGGACGGATCGCAGTGGCGATTGGACGCTGGTGGTCAGCTATGCCAGCGGGACCTCCTGCATCGTCGCCATGGGCGAGGCCTGGGAAAACACGGCGCAGACATCGGCAGAGAAGACATCCGTGGCGGAACCGGGTGCGGATGACGCGTCAGATAGGCTGCCGGTCGAAAAGGATCCGGCCTGACGGCCCGGGATCCGTGGTTGGCCCCCAAACCGCCCTGGGGCGGAAGGATCTGAATCAGGGGCGCGTGAACGCCCCTGCGCAAAGCTGTGCGGGATTGCCGGAAAAGCCGGTTTCCGGCGGGATCGGGGCGCGTCAGGGCCGCTACGCGCCGAAATCTTGCAGGCCGTGACCAGAGCCGCCGGGACAGCACGCCGCCTGCCGCCGTTTCAGGACCCCCCGTTCAATATGAGGCGCCCCTGACTTGACCTGACGGGGGTCAGAGCAGTTTCAGATCTCCGGCCATCTGGCGACCGTCGCGACCTTCTGTCAGTTCGTAATCCACCTTCTGATTGTCCGCGAGACCGGTCAGCCCCGACCTTTCGACTGCGGAAATATGGACGAAAACATCCTTGCCGCCGGTTTCGGGTTCGATGAAACCGTACCCTTTCGTCGTATTGAACCATTTTACGGTGCCTACAGGCATTCCGTCTCTCCTCTTGCCGTTTTTCCCTGCAATTCAGGGCACTTGCCGCAGGGTGCGCGGGGTCCCGCCGAACCGGAACCGGGCGACCTTGCCACATGGTCAGGATTGCATTGCATTTGTAAAAAGCAAGCAAAACACGGGTAATGCTGCAGCACAGCACATGATTTGGGCGAAGTGATGCAATGGGGGCAAGAATGATTATCTACGGCATCAAGAATTGTGACACCTGCCGCAAGGCACTGAAAGAGCTTGGTAATCCAGAGCTTGTTGATATTCGGCACGATGGGCTGCCGGAAAACCTGTTGCGCCGCGCTGCCGAAACATTCGGCAACGACTTGCTGAACCGGCGATCCACGACGTGGCGTGGCCTGTCCGAAGACGAACGCGCCGCGCCGATGGAAGACCTGTTGCGCGCGCATCCGCTGTTGATGAAGCGGCCGCTGATAGAGGCGGGGGACAGGCTCTACCTCGGCTGGACGCCACAGGTGCGGGCGGCTCTGCTCGGGTAGGGGATTGCTGACCCCATGGCAGACTGTCCTGCGAAGATGCGGGACACGCGCGGGCCCGGGACAGTCCTAGCGGGCGGGCTGCGCCTTTGGCACATGGCGGAACAGCAGCCGGTCCAGCGACAGGGCACCGCCGCCCAGGATGCCGGGCACCAGCAACAGCATGACCCAGAGCGCACGCTGGTCAAGGATGATGCTGCCGGGATCGCGGTCGAACCATGCCCCGAGACTGGGCGCATCGGCGATCAACCCGTGGCCGTAGAGGTCGGTCAGGGTCTGCACCAGGATGAACCCGATCATCGCCAGGCTGGCAGGACGGCTCAGCAATCCCAGCAGGATCAGCATGGGCAGCAGGAATTCCGCCCAGGTGCCGCCGAGGGCAATGGCGCCTTGCAGCCAGCTCATCTGGCTGGCGTCGTAGCCGACCGCTTCGAAGGCTCGCGGAAAGATCTGCCCGTAGGCGCCGGCGCTCAGGTGCAGGAAGCCAAAACTCCCGTCGCCGATCTTGGTCAGGGCCGAGGCCCAGAAATAGCGCAGCAGTACGGCGGCAAACAGGAAGCGCGCCAGAAGCGGCAGCAGCGGGGTCAGCCGGGCAAGCGGGGCGGTGGGGTCGGTCATGGCAGGGTCTCCGCATTTTGGGGATGCTCGATGGTCACCCCGGTCACCGCCCTGGCGGCCAGCAGGCGGGACAGGAGGTCGGTGAACGCGGCAACCTCGGCATCATCTGTCAGCGCGACGCCGGCGGGGGCCCCGTCCAGCAGGGCGCGCAGCAGGCGGCTGGCCGATGGCGTCAGCGGCGTCGGGACGGGGTCGAAATCGGGGCGGGTGATCAGGATGTGCTGGGCGGCCGCGCCCGGTTGCGGCGCATCGGCTTGCCAGGCCTTGCGCCAGATGTCGTGCAGCGGCCAATCCGAGGTCAGCAGCCGAAGCGACGGGGCAAAGTGCAGGCGGGCGCTGGCCAGATCCTCGGGCGACAGGGCGGCCAGGTGCGCCGGGTCAATGGGCGCCGCATCGGCGGCGTGATAGGCACTGCGCAACGCGAGGTCGAGCCGGGCGATATCGGGCAGCCAGGGCATGCTGTCCAAGGCCCGCTGCGCTGCCAGATAGTCGGGCAGCGCCGCGCCGTAGCGAAAGATCCGTTGGTCGCGGGGCGGGTGGGCGCGTAGGAACGGCTGGGCCAGACGATGCAGATTGGCCTCTCCGATCAGGCGGCACAGGGTCGGAAAGCCTTCGACCAGTGCTCCGGCAAGGCTGCTGGCGACATTGTTGCGATAGACGTCGAAACGCCGCCCCGCAGCGCCGCCGCGTCCATCCCCCAGCCCTTCGGGCACCGGACAGGTGGGGTCCAGCAGGGCCGCGCGAAAGGCGGATTGTTCCGGTGCGCTCATGACAGGCACAACGCCGGCGTGGGCGCGGCAAGGGGACGGACCTGCGCCAGCGCCGCCTCTGCGCGCTGCGCCTCTGCCAGCAGTGCGGGCCAGTCGGGCACATCGTTGTCCCATTCAATCAGCAGCGGTTTGGGTCCCGACGCCGCGAGCACCCGGTCGAGCAGCGCCCAGACCGGGTCCGCGACGGGGCAACCGTGGCTGTCGATCAACAGGGGGTGGCCCGCTCCGTCGTCCTGCGTGTCATGGCCGCCAAGGTGGATTTCGCCCACGGCCTCCATCGGGATCGCGTCGACATAGGCTTGCGGGTCGAGATCGAGGTTCACCGCCGAGACAAAGACATTGTTCACGTCCAGCAACAGCCCACAGCCGGTGCGACGGGTCACTTCGCGCAGGAAATCGGTTTCCGACATCTCGCTGGCCTTGAAGGCAAGGTAGGAAGACGGATTTTCCAGCAGGACCGTCCGGCCAAGCGCCTCTTGCAGCTGGTCGATGTGGTGGGCGACGCGGGTCAGGGTCGCCTCGGTATAGGGCAGGGGCAGCAGGTCGTTCAGAAAGGCGCTGTCATGGCTCGACCAGGCCAGGTGTTCGGAAAAGCTGGCCGGTTGCAGCCAGTCGCACAGATGGCGCAGGCGGGCCAGGTGGTCGCGATCCAGCGGGGCTTCGCCGCCGATCGACAGGCCGACACCATGCACCGAGATCGGGAAATCCTCGGCCAGCTGGCGCAGTTGGGCCAGTGGGCGGCCACCGTCGCCAAGGTAGTTCTCGGCGTGGATCTCCAGCCAGCCGACCGGGGCGGGCCCGGCCAGGATGTCGCGGTAGTGCTGCGCCTTGTAACCGACGCCGGGGGTGGCGGGCAGGGCATTGCGGCGGGGATCGGACATGGCGGGCTTCCTTGCGGATGGGACGACCGGGTGGGTGGCAGGTCGGGGCAGAGTGTCGAGTAGGGATAAAGGTGGGGGCGCGGCGCGCGCAGGTGCGGTGCCCGCGCCGCGCCCCCTGGCGGGCTTAGCCCTCCATCGGCAGATCGCGATCCAGGGCGTCCATGGACCCCATGCGGGCATGGCCATCAGCCATCGCGGGCAGTTCGATGTCCATGCAGGTGCCGGCGTCGACCAGGGTCCAGGCATTGCCCTGGTAGTCAACTTTGGAGGTGCCGGCGCAGGTGGTGCCGGGACCGGCGGCGCAATCGTTTTCGCCTGCCAGGGAAACGCCGTAGCATTTTTCCTTGGCCATATCCTGGGCGTGGACGGCGGTGGTGCCGGCCAGAGCGGTGGCAAAGGCGCCTGCGACGGCGGCGAACTTGAGGGTGTTGGACATGGTAATGCTCCCTTTGGGGGTCAATGGTTTTGGCAGGACGACCGTCATGGCCTCCGTGCTTCTCCATTCGCGGCGGAGCGGAAAAAATTACAGCCGTCACGAAACCGTGAATGAATTGCGGAAAATCCCACTATCGCTGTAACGTCCGGCCAGAGTTCCGCGAATGGAGCAGGGAATGAGCGAACGTAATGCCCTCTGGGGTGACCTTCTGAGACGTGCGAACCGGGGCGATGCTGCGGCCTATGCGCGTTTCCTGACCGAGGTCGCGCCGGTGATGCGCAACATCGTGCGCGCGCGCAGCCCCGGTGCTGGCGTGGAAGAGGTCGAGGATATCGTCCAGGAGGTGCTGCTGGCCCTGCATGCCAAGCGCCATACCTGGCGGGACAGCGACCCGGTGACGCCCTGGCTGTATGCCATCGCGCGCTACAAGACCGCCGATGCGGCGCGGCGGCGGCGCGGGGGCGGGGCCCATGTGCCGATCGATGACCTCGCCGAGGTCCTGCCCGATGAAAATTCGGGTGATGGGACGGCGGCGGGGGATCTGACCCGGTTGCTGGACGGGATCGACGACCGGTCGGCCGGGATCGTGCGCGGAATGGGGGTGGAAGGCGAAAGCGCCGGTACCATCGGCGCCCGGCTGGGGATGAGCGAAGGCGCGGTGCGCGTCGCCTATCACCGCGCGCTGCAACGGCTGCGCCTGCGGGCAACCGGGCAGGACCCGCCGGGAGGGGCCCAGACCGGGGTCGCGGCAAATGCCGTCCCGCCCCGCGACGGGATCAAGAGAAGGAAGATGCGGCGCCCGCGGCCCGATCATTTGGACGAAAGAGGCAGATGAACACCGAAGACCTGATCCAGAGCCTAGCCGCCGAACCGGCCGCACAGCGCGGCGCCGGGCCCGAAGGCCGTCTGCTTCCCTTGCTTCTGGCCGGGCTGGCAATGACGGCGGCGATCTACTTTTCCTTTTACGGACCGCGCCCCGGCCTGATGGCCGTGCTGGGCGATCCGATGATCTCGGCCAAGACACTGCTGCCGCTGCTGCTGGGCCTTCTGGCGCTGGCGCTCGCGCTGCGCTCGGCGCGACCCGCGCAGCCCTTCGGCCTGCCCGGCGCGGTGATCTGGGCGGTGCCCATGGCGGCGGCGGCGTTGTTCGTGCTGGCCTATCTGACGACGGATCCCGCGCAGCGGATGACCGGGTTCATCGGCGGGTCCATCATGGTCTGCCTGCCCTCGATCCCGCTGCTTTCGCTGCCCATCCTTGCGGGGATGATCGCCGCCCTGCGGCGCGGGGCACCGGTGCATCCGGTGCGGTCCGGGGCGCTGGCCGGGCTGGCGGCGGCTGGTCTGGCCGCGGCGATCTATTCGACCTTCTGCACCGAGGACACGCCGCTGTTCTACGCGGTCTGGTACAGCACCGCCATCGGCATCGCGACCGGGATCGGCGCACTGGCCGGGGCACGCTGGCTGCGCTGGTAAGGCCCTGGACTGAGACACCAAAAAAGGCGCCCGGTGGGGCGCCTTTTTCATATGGTTCGCAAGGGTCTCAGCGCAGGTCCGGCGGTGTGATCTCGGCGGCGATCTGGGCGACAATTTCATCCAGCGTCTGGATCTTCGTCTGCTTCTCGCCAAGACGACGGGTCGAGACGGTGCGATCCTCGACCTCCTTCATCCCGCAGGCCAGGATATAGGGCACCTTGCCGACCGAATGTTCGCGGACCTTGTAATTGATCTTTTCGTTGCGCAGGTCGGCTTCGGCGCGGATGCCACGGGCCTTCAGGGCCGCGACGACCTCGAGGCAGTAGTCATTCGCATCGGTCACGATCCCGGCGACAACCACCTGTCGCGGTGCCAGCCAGAGCGGCAGCTTGCCGGCGTGTTCCTCGATCAGGATGCCGATGAAGCGCTCGAACGACCCCACCACGGCGCGGTGCAGCATGATCGGGTGGTGCTTTTCACCGTCCTGCCCGATGTAATGCGCCTCGAGCCGCTCGGGCAGGTTCGGGTCGACTTGCAGCGTGCCGCACTGCCAGTCGCGCCCGATGGCATCGGTCAGCACGAACTCCAGCTTCGGGCCATAGAAAGCCCCTTCGCCGGGGTTCAGCGTGTAGTCGTACCCGGCCGCCTTGCAGGCATTGCCAAGCGCGGCTTCGACCTGATCCCAGCTTTCCTCGGTGCCGACGCGCTTTTCGGGGCGGGTCGACAGCTTGACGCTCCAGCTTTCGAAACCGAGGTCGGCGTAAATCTTGGCGAGGAATTCGATGAACTTCTTCGATTCCGCCTCGATCTGGTCGACGGTGCAGAAGATATGCGCGTCGTCCTGCGTGAAGCCGCGCACCCGCATGATGCCATGCAGCGCGCCCGAGGGTTCGTAGCGCGCGCAGGAGCCGAACTCGGCCATCCGCAGCGGCAGGTCGCGATAACTTTTCAGGCCGTGGTTGAAGATCTGCACGTGGCAAGGGCAGTTCATCGGCTTCAGCGCGTTGATGGTCTTTTCGCGCGCGTGATCCTCGTCCACTTCGACGATGAACATGTTCTCCTGATAGTTGCCCCAGTGGCCGGATTGTTCCCAGAGCTTGCGGTTCACCACCTGCGGGGTGTTGACCTCGACATAGCCATCCACCCGCTGCTGGCGGCGCATGTAATCCTGCAGCTCGGTATATATGGTCCAGCCGTTGGGGTGCCAGAAGATCTGGCCGGGGGCCTCTTCCTGCATGTGGAACAGGTCCATCTCGCGGCCCAGCTTGCGGTGATCGCGCTTGGCGGCCTCTTCCAGCATCAGCAGGTGGGCCTTCAGCTTTTCCTTGCCGGTGAAGGCCACGCCGTAGATCCGTTGCAGCATGGGGCGGTCGCTGTCACCGCGCCAGTAGGCACCGGCGACCGACATCAGCTTGAAGGCATCGGCGGGCACCTGGCCGGTGTGCTGCAGGTGCGGGCCGCGGCACAGGTCCTGCCAGTCGCCGTGCCAGTACATCCGCAGCGGCTCGTCGCCGGGGATGCTTTCGATCAGCTCGACCTTGTAGGGTTCACCGCGGTCCTCGTAGTACCTGATTGCAACATCGCGATCCCAGACTTCCGTGCGAACCGGATCGCGAAGATTGATGATCTCCTTCATCTTCTTCTCGATCTCGCCAAGGTCCTCGGGCGTGAAGGGCTCGGCCCGGTCGAAATCGTAGTACCAGCCGTCCTTGATCACCGGGCCGATGGTGACCTTCACGTCCGGCCACAGCTCCTGCACGGCGCGGGCCATGATATGGGCAAGGTCGTGGCGCACCAGTTCGTTCGCGGGGCCGTCGTCCTTCATCGTGTGGATGGCGATCTGCGCGTCGGCCTCGATAGGCCATTGCAGGTCCCAGTGCTGGCCATTCACGCTGGCGGAGATCGCCTTCTTGGCCAGTGACGTGGAAATGCCGGCGGCCACTTCGGCAGGCGTCACGCCAGCCGCGTAGTCGCGCGCATTGCCATCGGGAAAGGTGAGTGAGATCTGGGACATGTCTGTCCTCCTCGTCAGTTTGGCGCCCACGGAACGCCCGGTTGCGGGTTATGTGTGAAAGGCGAATTGGCAGAGGAGGGGACCCAAGTCAAGCTTTCGGGGGTTGGGATCAGGCAGTGGCGCGGCCTGCGCCGGTGTCCAAGGATGATGTCAGCCCATAGCGGAGCCCATGAGCCAAGCCGAACACACCCCCCGCAGCCGTGAAACCACCCTGTTCGCCCGCCTCTCGGGTGGCGGAGACCCCGACGCCACCGAATCCGCCAACGGGCTGCGCATCGCCGCCTCGCTGTCGATGACCAAGATCAGCGACGGGCTGATCGACCCGAAGCTGGTGCTGAGCTGGTTGCTGTCGGCACTTGGTGCACCGGCGGTCTTTGCCGGGGCGCTGGTGCCGATCCGCGAAGCCGGCGCGCTCTTGCCGCAGATCCTGCTGGCCGGGGCGATGGGGCGTCTGGCGCGCAAGAAATGGATGTGGGTGGCGGGCGCGGCCCTTCAGGGCGTCGCGGCGTTGCTGATCGCCCTTGCCGGTCTGGGGCTTGAGGGCAGCACAGCCGGGGCCGCCATCTGTGCCGCGCTGGCCCTTCTGGCGCTGGCGCGGTCGGCCTGTTCGGTTTCCTTCAAGGTTGTTCTGGGGCGCAGCGTCGAAAAGACCCGACGCGGGGCGATCACCGGGATCGCGGGGTCGCTGGCCTCGGGTGCGGTGGTGATCTTTGCACTGCTGCTGATCTCGGGTCTGTTCGAGGCGCGCGGTCCGGTCCTTGCCGCAATCACCCTGGCCGGAGTCCTTTGGCTGGCGGCGGCGGGCCTTTTCGCCACCCTGGACGAAGAGCCGGGCAAGACCGGCGACAGCGCCCCGCCCCCCATCCTGGGGACCCTGCGCGAAGACCCCATGCTGCGGCGTTTCATCCTGGCGCGGGGGCTTCTGGTCACGACCGCTCTGGCCCCGCCCTATATCGTGATGATCGCGGGCGGAGAGGGCGGTGCGGTGCTGGGCCAGTTGGGCGCGCTTGTGCTGGCCTCGGCGGCGGCAAGCTTTCTGGCCTCCTACGTCTGGGGGCGCCTGGCCGACCGGTCGTCCCGCTGGGTGCTGGTCATTGCCGGGGGGCTCGGGGGGCTGGCCATGGCAGCCATGCCGGTGTTGGGCCTTCTGGGACAAGCTGATAACGCCTGGGTCGGACCGGCGGTGCTGTTCGTGCTGATGCTGGCCTATCACGGCGTGCGGCAGGGGCGATCCACCTACCTTGTCGACATGGCTCCGGAGGATAAGCGCGCGGCCTATTCCGCGGTCGCCAATACGCTGATCGGCTGCATCCTGTTGCTGGCCGGGGCGCTTGGCGGCAGCCTGTCCCTGCTGGGGCCAGAGGCCGCGCTGGCGGGCTTCGCCGCGCTATCGGCCCTTGGCGGCGGACTGTGCCTTGGCCTGCGCGAGGTCGAGACGGCCTGATATTGCGCGCCTCCTGCTGCCATGCCATGCAGGGGCGGCAAGCAGGAAAGAGGCCCGGATCATATGAGCGACGCAGAACGGATCACCACGCCCCAGGGACGCGAACTGGCTTATCACAAGACCGGAGGCGCGGGCGACACCCGCCCCGGCGTGGTCTTTCTGGGCGGGTTCAAATCCGACATGCAGGGCACCAAGGCGATCTTTCTGGAAAGCTGGTGCGCCGGGCTGGGCCTGCCGTTTCTGCGGTTCGATTACTCCGGGCATGGCGAAAGCTCCGGTGCCTTTCTGGACGGCTGCATCGGGGATTGGGCCGAGGACGCCGAATTCGCGATTTCCGAATTGACGACCGGGCCGCAGATCCTTGTCGGGTCCTCCATGGGGGGCTGGATCTCGCTGCTGATGGCGCGACGGTTGGCAGACCGGGTTGCCGGGCTGGTGACCATCGCCGCCGCCCCCGATTTCACCGAAGACAGCATGTGGGCCGGCTTCGACAAGGCGCAGCGGCTGGCACTGGAAATGGTGCAACAGGTCTCGCTGCCCTCGGATTACGGTGAACCTTACGTGATCACCCGCCGCCTGATCGAGGACGGGCGCGATCATCTGGTCCTGCGCGACCCGGTGCCGCTGGGCTTCCCGGTGCGCCTGCTGCATGGCACGGCGGATACGGATGTGGCGATGTCGGTGGCCCTGCGCTTGCTGGACAAGGCGGTGGGCGAGGACATCCACCTGCGCTTCGTCAAGGGCGCCGATCACCGCTTTTCGACGCCGGAATGCCTGTCGCTGATCGGCTCGGCCATCGAAGAGGTCCTCGCGCGGCAGTGATCCGCCGCGCGGCCTGCGCCAGACGTATTTATCCCGACTAGGCTGTGCGTTTGCGCTCGGGAATGATTTGCTGGGCGATACCGACGACCAGAAGGTAGAGGCTGACCAGGATCAGCGCGCCTTCGATCCAGCCTGGGGTGGCGAAATTCATCAGCGTCGCCACAAGCGCCAGCACGACCCAAAGCGTGGCCAGCGGCAGCGACAGCTTGCGCCAGCGCCGCGTACGTACGGGGTGGATGAATTTCAGCGGCAGGAACATGGCGACGGTCAGCAGCAGGATCAGCCCGACCATCGTCGGCCAGGGCGGTTCCACCGCGAAAAAGACCAGCACAACCATGTTCCAACACCCCGGAAAGCCGGAAAAGCTGTTGTCGGCGGTCTTCATCCGCGTATCGGCGAAATAGATCGACGAGGCGAAGGCGATGACCAGCACGCCGAACCAACCGGTCCAGCCCGGCAGCAGCCCGGATTGATAAAGCGCGAAGGCCGGGATGAAGACGTAGGTCAGGAAGTCGATGATCAGGTCCAGCAGCACGCCGTCGATCTGCCCTGCGTGGGTCTTGACGTCGTAGCGGCGGGCCAGCGGCCCGTCGATCCCGTCGACGGCGAAGGCGACCACCAGCCAGAGATACATGACCTCCCAGGCTTCGTTGGCGGCGGCGATGATAGCCAGCATGGAAAAGATCGCCCCGGTCGCCGTCAGAAGATGGACCGAGAATGCACTGAGGATCTGCTTGTTCATGGCGCGACTAACGCACAGGCGGTCAGTGGGTGCAAGCATGCCTACAGTTCAGCCGCGGGGATGCGCCTTTCGGTAGACATCCATCAGGCGGGCGGAATCCACCGCCGTATAGGCCTGTGTGGTGGCCAGGCTGGCATGTCCCAGCAGCTCCTGTATCGCGCGCAGGTCGCCGCCGGCGTTCAGCAGGTGTGTGGCGAAACTGTGGCGCAGCGCATGGGGCGTGGCCGAAGCCGGCAGGCCCATCTGTGCACGGGCCTTGGCCATGGCGGCCTGAATGGTCCGGGGGGCAAGTGCACCGCCCTTGACGGCGCGAAACACCGGCGCGCCCGGTTCCATGGGCCAGGGGCAGAGGTCGAGATAGACCTCGACCGCGCGGCGGGCCGGGGCGATCACAGGCACCACGCGTTCCTTCTGACCCTTGCCGAGAATGCGCAGACTTTCGCCAAGCGGCAGGGCCTCGGCCGTCAGGGAAAGTGCCTCGGAAATACGCAGGCCGCAGCCGTAGAGCAGGGTGACCACGGCGATGTCACGGGCCGAGATCCATTGCCGCGCATCCTGTTCGCCGACCTGCGCCAGTATCTGCGCGGCATCCGCTTCGGCCAGCGGGCGGGGCAGCTTGCGCTGATATTTCGGGGATCGTGCCGACAGCACCGCCGTCGCGTCGAACCCTTCGCGATCCGCCAGCCAGCGATAAAAGCTCTTGACCGCGCTCAGCTTGCGGGCAAGGGAGCGCGGCCCGACGCCGGAGGCACGGGACCGGGCCATCCAGGCGCGCATGTCACTGACCCCGACACGGGCCAGCGCCGCCATGCCCTGTGTCCCGCCTTCATGCAGGGCGATGAAGGCCAGAAATTCGCCCAGGTCACCGCGATAGGCCTCGACCGTGCGGTCGGACCAGTCCATCAGGGCGCTTTGCGTCTCCAGCCAGGTTTGCAGCGCATCCCGTGCCGCCGGAGAAATCGCAAGGCTGCCTTCGGCGCTCATGCCGCGCAGTTCTTGGGATGGGCAGGGCATTGGGTCATGTCAGGAAACGACGCATGCTCCGTTCGATCATGCCACCGAAGAAGCCCAGCAGTTCGGTCCCCTGCGAGGGCGAGAACTGATCGTCGTCGATCGAGCCGAGCACCAGCAGGCCCGGCAGGCGTTCAGACCCGAAATCAAGCCGCAGGCAGGCTTCGGACCGCATCGCGGCGGCTTGCGAACCATAAAGCCGCTCTGGCGCCTGCGACAGATGCCGCAGGACCACACGCCGCTCGGCAGAGCTGCGCGGGCCTTCGATGTAATCGGCGACGAAACCGGGTTTCACGATCTTCAGCACCTCGCCCAGACGGCGGATATTGGGATCTTCTTCCTCGTGGCGCACGGTTTCCACCACCAGCTTGATGAAATCCACGTCCAGCGTCTTGGCCACGTCACTGCCCAGGGCGCGCAGGAAGCCGTCGAATGTTTCCTCTTCCAGCAGGCGCAGGGTGGCGCGGTGGATCAGGTTGGTGCCCGCGACGTTTTCATAGGCGGCGGCGATGACGGTGCGATGGGCGTCCTCCAGCCGGTCGAGGCGCGCTTCGAGCCGTTCCATCGCGACGCCGCGCAGGTCGACGATATTGCTGCCCATGGCCTTGTCGTTGGCCGCGATCAGGGCGCCCATGATGTCACGGTCTTCGATGATGTCCTCGGGGCGCGCCAGGATACGGTCACGCAGGGTCTGGTCCAGTTCGGGAGTGCTGCTCATCTCTGCCTCTTTGTGCATTTTCACCAGATTAGCAGAGATTGTTCATATGTTGGGGGTTTTTTGACCGCCCCCTGCGCGGCGTCACTTTTTCGCCACCCAAATCAGTTGGCCAGACGCAAAAAAGGCCCGGCCTTTCAGCCGGACCTTTCCCATTTTGCAAAGCCTGCGGGATCAGAGGATCTTGATGCCCGCATCCTTGATGTCGGCCAGGAAGGTGGCCAGGCCCTTGTCGGTCAGCGGGTGGTTGGCCAGCGACTTGATGACGGCGGGCGGGGCGGTCATCACGTCGGCACCGACGCGGGCGCAGTCCAGCACGTGGTTCGGCGTGCGGATCGACGCGGCCAGGATCTCGGTGTCGTAGCCGTAGTTGTCGTAGATGATCCGAATGTCCTCGATCAGCTCCATGCCGTCGATGTGGATATCGTCAAGCCGGCCGATGAAGGGGCTGATGAAGGTCGCGCCCGCCTTGGCCGCCAGCAGCGCCTGGTTGCCCGAGAAGCAGAGCGTCACGTTGACCATCGCGCCGCCGTCCGACAGCACCTTGCAGGCCTTCAGCCCGTCGAAGGTCAGCGGCACCTTCACGGCGATGTTCTCGGCGATCTCAAGCAGCTTGCGGCCCTCGGCGATCATCGTCTCGGCATCGGTTGCGGTGACTTCGGCGGAAACCGGCCCGTCGACCAGGTCGCAGATCTCCTTGGTGACTTCCAGGATGTTGCGGCCCGATTTCTTGATCAGCGACGGGTTGGTCGTCACGCCGTCCACCATGCCAAGGGCGTTGAGCTCGGCGATGGCCTCGATATCGGCGGTATCTACAAAGAACTTCATGGGGACCTCATCCAGCTGGGGGGATTTATGGGATTGGAATTTCCTTGCCCCGGATTTACCCGATAGGGTGAGCCTCCGAAACCCCTATCCGTTACCGCAATCACTACCGGACATGAGCGCCTTGGCCGATCACCCGACAGATTCGCAACCTGCCTACGCCGCCCCGCAACCGCAGGGCTGGTACGACGAAGGCACGCTGGTCGCGGTGCTGACCACCCAGCCGCTGGACCGTACGCTGGATTACCGCGCGCCCGAAGGCGGCGTGGCGGCAGGGGCCTTCGTGCAGGTGCCGCTGGGGCCGCGGCAGGTGATCGGCGTAGTCTGGGGCAAGGGGCAGGGCGGTTTCGACCTGAAGAAGGCGCGCGCCATCACGCGCATCCTCGATGTGGCCCCGATGCGCGAGGAAATGCAGGATTTCCTGATCCGCGCCGGGGAATACACCCTGACCCCGCTGCCGACCATGCTGCGTCTGGCGACCCGCGCGCCGGGCCTGTCGGACCCGCCTTCGATGCGCAAGGTCTATGGCCTTGGCCCCGCGACGCCCGACCGCATGACAGAGGCCCGGACCCGGGTGCTGGCCGTGCTCGAGGATTTCGGCGGCGCGGGGTTCACGCTGAAGGAGCTGGCCGAGGCGGCCGAGGTCAGTGCCTCTGTCATCAAGGGGATGGTGGCGCAGGATGCGGTGCTCGAACTCGAAGCGCCGCGCGACACCGCCTATCCGCGCCTTGATCCGTCCCTGCCAGGCAAGCCCCTGACCGACAGCCAGACCCGGGCGGCCGATCAGCTGCGCACCGCCATTCAGGGCGGGACCTATGGCACCACACTGCTGCGCGGCGTCACCGGATCGGGCAAGACCGAGGTCTACCTGGAGGCCGTGGCCGCCTGCCTTGCCAAGGGCCGTCAGGCGCTGGTCCTGCTTCCCGAGATTGCCCTGTCGGCGGAATTCCTGACGCGGGTCGAACAGCGTTTCGGCGCCAAGCCGGTGGAATGGCATTCCGGGGTCACCATGACTGAACGGCGCCGGGCCTGGAAGATGATCGGGCAGGGTGGTGCGCAACTGGTGGTGGGCGCGCGGTCGGCGCTTTTCCTGCCGTTCCGCGACCTTGGGCTGATCGTCGTGGATGAAGAGCACGACAGTTCCTACAAGCAGGAAGACGGCGCGCTCTACAATGCGCGCGACATGTCGGTGCTGCGCGCCTCGCTCGCCGGGGCGCAGGTGGTGCTGGCCTCGGCGACGCCCAGCCTGGAAACCTGGGTGAATGCGAAGGCCGGGAAATACGCCCGCATCGACATGACCGACCGCTTCGGTGCCGCGGTCCTGCCAGAGATGCGCGCCATCGACATGCGGGCCGAGGCCCTTTCGCCGGGGCGCTGGATCTCGCCCACCCTGCAACAGGCGGTGCGCGACCGCATGGCGGCGGGCGAACAGGCGCTGCTGTTTCTGAACCGGCGCGGCTATGCGCCCGTCACGATCTGCCGGGCTTGCGGGCATCAGGTGCAATGCGATCATTGCGACGCGCGGATGGTCGAACACCGGTTCCTGAAACGCCTCGTCTGCCACCAATGCGGCGAAAGCAAACCGATGCCCACCGAATGCCCGTCCTGCAAGGTGGAAGGCAAGCTTTCGGCCGTCGGCCCCGGCGTCGAACGCCTGACAGAAGAGGCGGCAGAGGTCTTTCCCGAGGCCCGCATCGCGACGCTGTCCTCGGATCTCTTCGGTTCGGCCCGGGCGCTGAAGCAGGCGGTCGGGGTGATCGCCAATGGCGGCGCGGATATCGTCGTGGGCACACAGTTGGTGGCCAAGGGGCACAACTTTCCGCTGCTGACCCTGGTCGGGGTGATCGATGCGGACCTTGGCCTGCACGGGTCGGATATGCGTGCGGCCGAGCGGACCTTTCAGCTGATGCGCCAGGTCTCGGGGCGGGCAGGCCGGGCGGATCGGCCGGGGCAGGCGCTGCTGCAGACCTGTCAACCCGACCACCCGGTGATCCGCGCCATCCTGTCCGGCGCCGAAGAGGATTTCTGGAACGCCGAGGCCGAGGGGCGCGCGGCCGCCGGGATGCCGCCCTTCGGGCGCATGGCCGGGATCATCCTGTCGGCGGAAAAGGAAGATGTGGCGATGGCGGCGGGCGTGGCGCTGGCGCGGGCCGATCAGCCGCTGCGCCTTGCGGGCGCGGTGGTTTACGGCCCCGCACTGGCCCCGATTGCGCGGGTGCGCGGCTGGCACCGGGTGCGGATGTTGGTGAAGGCCCCCAAGGGGGTCGCGCTGCAACGCGCCCTGGGCGAATGGATCGCCGGGGTGCGCCTGCCCAAGGGGCTGCGCCTGTCGGTGGATGTCGATCCGCAAAGCTTCTACTGACGGCCAGGGCCTTGCGCGGGTCTTACGGTTTGCGCGACAGGATCGGCGCCATGGCCGCGACGCAAAGCGCGACACCCCCCAGCAATCCGAAGGCCAGCCGCAGCGAGGCCCATTCCGAGATCTGCCCGATCAGCGTCGGCCCCAGCAGCATCGCGCCATAACCCAGGGTCGAGACACCGGCGATGGCCTGTCCAGTCGGCACCTCCGGGTCGGCGGCGGCGCGGCTGAAGGCCAGCGGGATCAGCGCGGCATAGCCCAGCCCGGTCAGCACGAAGCCCAACAGCGCCGCTGGCCCCGTCGCGACCCCCACCGCCAGCGCCAGCCCGAGGGCGGCGGTCAGCGCGCTGGCACGGGCCACGATCACGGGGCCGGCGCGGGTGATCAAGCGGTCCACCACCAGACGCATCGCCACCATGGCCAGCGCGAACAGCGCATAGCCCAGAGCGGCCGGCGCCTCCGCCATGCCGGTGACTTCGTGCAGGAAGACCGCGCTCCAATCGGCCATGGCGCCTTCGCCAAGGCCTGCGGCCAGCGCAAAGATCCCGACCGGCACCAGGGCACCACGTGGCACGGCGAAGACCGGCGGGCGGCGACGAGGGCCGGTTTCGGGCGCTGGTGTGCGGCGCACTCCGACCGCGCCGCGCATCATCGGCCAGAGTGAAGCGAGGGCCAGGGCCGAGACCAGCGCGAAATGCGCCGCCACCGACAGGCCAAGCGCCGTCGCCCCGAAGCCGAGCGCCGCACCCGCCCCGGCCCCAAAGCTCCACATCGCATGGATCGAGGACAGGACCGACCGTCCCATCTGCTTTTCCACCTCGGTCGCCCAGGCGTTCATCGTGACATCCATCGACCCGTGGCTGGCCCCGAACAGCGCCAGAATGACCGCCAGGCCCCAGGGTCCCGGTGCCAGACCGATCAGCACCAGCGTCGCAAGGTAGGCCAGCGCGCACCAGGAGGTGACCCGCGCCGCGCCCAGCCGGTCGGACAGCCGTCCGGCCAGCGGAAAGGACAGCAGCGCACCGATGCCCATCACAAGCAGGTATAGGCCGAAGCGACCATTGCTCAGCTCATGGGTCTGCATCACAGCCGGCACCCGCGCCGCCCAGGATCCGATGAGCATCCCGTTCAGGGCAAATGCCGCAGCCGCGCTGCGCCAGGGGGTCAGAAAAGATGTCATTGGGGCTCCGTTGCCCGCGAAATCGGGGCTGATCTCTGGTGACGGTTTGTCGCCCCGGGCCGATGCCGGGCGCAAAAGGGGTGGGTCGATGTCAGGCTAGCGGGTTTTGCCGCCTGCCGAAATCCGAGACCCGGATGTTCATTTTTGTGCGAAGAATTATCTGTGCCTGTCCTTGTCCTGTCGCTAATGGAAAAGGATGAGAATGTCCCGCCCCCTGTCCGAAGCCCATGCCCAGCCGTTCTGGCGCCGTCCGGTCGCCCTGCTGGTGCTGATGGCCGTGGCACAGCCGATTTCCTTTGCCACCTGGTCGGCGCTGCTGAACAACTTCGTCATCGGCGCGGTGGGGTTCGACGGCCATGATATCGGCTGGTTGCATACAGTTCGTGAAATTCCGGGCTTTCTGTCCTTCGGGGTGATCTTCGTGCTGCTTTTCGTGCGCGAACAGGTGCTGGCGGTGGCTTCGCTGTGCCTGCTGGGGATCTCGACGGCGCTGACGGCCTATTTCCCTTCGCTCGGCGGCATTCTGACGATCACCTTCTTCAGCTCGATCGGCTTTCACTACTACGAGGCGGTGAACCAGTCGTTGCAGCTGCAATGGCTCAGTCGGGCCGAAGCACCGCGGGTGCTGGGCAAGCTGATGGCGGTGGGATCGGCCGCGACGCTGGTCAGCTATGGGCTGATCGTGCTGTTCTGGGATGCGCTGGGGCTAAGCTACAATATCGTCTTCATGACCGCCGGGGTGGTCACCACGCTGCTGGCCGTTGCCGCCTATTTCATCTACCCGCAATATGAGGCCCCCAATCCGCAGCGCCGCGAGCTGGTCCTGCGGCGGCGCTACTGGCTGTATTACCTGCTGCAATTCATGGCGGGCGCACGGCGGCAGATCTTTGTCGTCTTCGCGGGCTTCATGCTGGTCGAACGCTTCGGCTTCGACGTGCATCAGGTGACATCGCTGTTCCTGATCACGCTGGTGGCCAACATGGTGACCGCGCCGATGATCGGCCGCGCCGTGGGCCGGTTCGGGGAACGCCGGGTCCTGGTCTTCGAATACACCGGGCTGGTCATCGTCTTTGCGCTTTACGGGGGCATCTATGCCTTCGGCTGGGGGCTGCTGCTGGCCTCGGTGCTCTACGTGATCGACAACCTGTTCTTCGCCATGGCCATGGCGCTGAAGACCTATTTCCAGAAGATTGCCGACCCCGGCGATATCGCCCCCACGGCGGCGGTCGCCTTCACGATCAACCATATCGCGGCGGTCTTCCTGCCGGCGGCACTCGGCTACCTCTGGCTGGTGTCGCCCGGTGGGGTCTTCTTCCTGGCGACGGGCATGGCGGCGGTGTCGCTGCTGCTGGCGTTGCTGGTGCCGCGCCATCCCGAACCTGGGCATGAAACCGTGCTCTCCCCGTTGCTGGCGCGGATCAAACCGGCCGAGTGAGGCCCCAGGGGCGCGTTCCGGCGCGCCCGTCCCCGATCAACGCCGATCAGGCGCTGCCCATGCTGTCCAGCTTGACGCCCGGCATGCTTGTCTCTACCCCGCACGGGATCCCGTCCCTGCGAGGTAAGCCATGCCCACCTATACCGCCTATACAACCCTGACGAACAAGGCCGATGCCGAAGCTCTGGGCGAGGCGATGGATCGCCTGATGCCCGAACCCTACGGCATCGGGGTCTTCGAGATGGAAGATGGCTCCGGTCTGTGGGAGGTCGGCGGCTACTTCCACGAAGCGCCCGATCCCGCTGGTCTGGCGCTGCTGTCGGTGATGAACAATGCCAAACCCTTCGTGGTATCGGAGCTGCCGGAAACCGATTGGGTCGCCAAGGTGCGCCGCGATCTGGCGCCTGTCGAGGCAGGCCGCTTCTTTGTCTATGGCTCGCATGATGCCGACAAGATCCCGCATGGCGCGGTACCGTTGCTGATCGAGGCCGCGATGGCCTTCGGGACCGGCCACCATGGCACCACCCTGGGCTGCCTGAAGGCGCTGGACCGCTTGGACAACGAAGGCTTCCAGACCGAACGCACCGCCGACATCGGCTGCGGCACGGCGGTTCTGGCGATGGGGGCGGCGGCGATCTGGCCGGGCAAGCCCGTGGCCAGCGACATCGACCCGGTTGCGGTCGACGTGGCGGTGGCGAACCTGACGGCCAATGGCATGGAGGGATCGGTCACATGCATCGAGGCCACCGGCTTCGATCACCCGGAGCTTGCCGCCGGCGCGCCCTATGGCCTGATCTTCGCCAATATCCTGATGGCGCCGCTGATCGGGCTGGCGCCGGATATCGCCGCCCATCTGGAACCGGGCGGCTATACCATCCTGTCCGGCCTGCTGAACGAACAGGCCCCTTCAGTGCTGGAGGCCTACCAGGCCCAGGGGTTCAAGCTGCATTATTCCGAACAGATCCGGGAATGGACCACGCTGACCCTGCAAAAGGCCGTCTGATCACACAGATCCCGGCGCTTTCCCCGCCCTCCGGACAAGAAAAAACCGCCCCGGCCTGGCCGGAGCGGTTCTTTCCGTTCCCCTTGCGACCTTTCGGCCGCAGCAGCCGTCAGCGGCCGACGACGGAGTCGATATCGCCGCGGACGAGGCCGATGTCGTTCAGTTCGCGGTCGGTCAGGCGGGACAGGGCCTTGCGGGTGGCGCGGGCGTCGTTCCAGTTGATGACGGCGGTCATCACGCGGTAGACGGCGCTGGCGGCCGACAAGTGCAGGGAAGAATTCGGGTTTGTATGGGTCGCGGTCATCAGAGTTTCCTTTCAAGGGGAACCGGGTCAGGAATGTCGTTCGGCATAGGCCGTATCGGTCTGTTCTGAGCCGCAGGTAGAGTTTTCATTTCGCCCAATCAAGCGCCATTTTTTGCATGGCCGCATGCATTTTTTGCATGCCTGTGGCGATCTTCAGGAAATTGTAACAGATCCGAAGATTTCCCTTCACAGGCAGGTGAATTCGCGTCGCGAATCGCCTGTTTTCGACATGGATTTGTCTGTCCGCGACATCTCGTGACGCTTTGGTTCAAATTCCAAATTGCTTGGCGCATGTTCTTGCTTCGTGCTATTCCGTAAAAAAGTCCCCTCAGAACGGGAAAAATCGACGAAAGGGCAGGGCAGAGCATGCGGATTTTGGGCATCGACCCCGGATTGCAGAACCTCGGATGGGGTGTGATTCGTGTCGAAGGCAGCCGGATCAGCCATATCGGCAATGGCGTCTGTCACGGAACCGGGCCGGATCTGCCGCGCCGCCTGCTGGCGCTGCATGACCAGCTGAGCGAGGTTGTCGCGCAATATGAACCCGATGCGGCGGCGGTCGAACATGTCTTCGTCAACCGCGACGGGGCCGGCACGCTGAAGCTGGGTCAGGCCCGGGGCGTGGCACTTCTGGTGCCGGCGCGCTTCGGGCTGGAGGTCGGTGAATATGCTCCCAACAAGATCAAGAAGACCGTGGTCGGGGTCGGCCATGCGGACAAGGTACAGGTGCAGCATATGGTGAAACTGCAATTGCCGGGCGTGAAGCTGGCCGGGCCGGACTCGGCGGATGCACTGGCCGTGGCCCTGTGCCATGCGCATTACATGGCCTCTTCCCTGGCGGAAGCGATCCGGAGGCAGGCATGATCGGCAAGATTTCCGGCATTCTCGATTACAAGGCGCTGGATCACGTGCTGATCGACGTGCGCGGGGTCGGCTATATCGTGCATTGCTCGGACCGGACCCTCGCCGCCCTTGCCGGGCCGGGCCAGCCGGTCGCGCTTTATACCGACATGCTGGTGCGCGAGGACCTGCAACAGCTGTTCGGCTTCCCGACGCTGGTGGAAAAGGAATGGCACCGTCTGCTGACCTCGGTTCAGGGGGTGGGGGCCAAGGCGTCGCTTGCCATCCTCGGGGCACTGGGGCCGGATGGCGTCGGGCGGGCCATCGCGCTTGGCGACTGGAATTCGGTGAAGGCGGCCAAGGGCGTCGGGCCGAAGATCGCACAGCGCGTGGTGACCGAGTTGAAGGACAAGGCCCCCGGCGTGATGGCCATGGGCGCCGGGCCAACGGCCATCGGCGATGCGGTGGTCGAACCCGAGGCCCCGGTCGCCCCCGCGCCGCGCAAAGCTGCCCCAGCGCCGGCGGTCCCGGTGGTGAACGCGCAGGGGGATGCCCTGTCGGCGCTGACCAACCTGGGCTATCAGCCGGGCGAGGCGGCCTCGGCCGTGGCGACGGCGCTTGGGGACACGCCCGATCTCGATACCTCTGGGCTGATCCGCGCCGCCCTGCGCCTGCTTGCGCCCAAGGACTAGGCCCCGCAGATTGACGACAGCGGGGCCCAGCCCCGTTCGCCCCTCCGAAGGCCCCCATGAAAGGCCCCCATGACCGAGCCCGATCCCACCCTGCGTGCCGACCCGCTGCCCGAAGATGCGGCGGCGGATACGCGTGCCCTGCGGCCCCAGCACCTTGAGAATTTCATCGGGCAGGCCGAGGCGCGGGCCAACCTGTCGGTCTTCATCCAATCCGCGCGCCAGCGCGGCGAGGCGATGGACCACACGCTGTTCCACGGTCCGCCGGGCCTTGGCAAGACGACCCTGGCGCAGATCATGGCCCGCGAATTGGGGGTGAATTTCCGCATGACCTCGGGCCCGGTGCTGGCCAAGGCCGGGGATCTGGCTGCCATCCTGACCAACCTCGAAGCCCGCGACGTGTTGTTCATCGACGAGATCCACCGTCTGAACCCCGTGGTCGAAGAGGTCCTGTATCCTGCGCTCGAGGATTTCGAGCTCGACCTCGTGATCGGCGAAGGCCCCGCCGCCCGCACCGTCCGGATCGAGCTTCAGCCCTTTACCCTTGTCGGGGCGACCACGCGCCTTGGCCTGCTGACCACGCCGCTGCGCGACCGGTTCGGCATCCCGACGCGGCTGCAATTCTACACGGTGGATGAATTGCACGAGATCGTGACCCGCAATGCCCGGCTGATGGGCGTGCCCGCCGATCCAGATGGCGCGCGCGAAATCGCCCGGCGCGCCCGGGGCACGCCGCGGATCGCCGGGCGTCTGCTGCGCCGGGTGGTGGATTTCGCCGTGGTCGAGGGAGATGGCCGGATTTCGCGCGAACTGGCGGATTCCTCGTTGACCCGCCTTGGCGTTGATCACCTAGGCCTCGACGGCGCCGACCGGCGCTATCTGAACATGATCGGCGAGGGGTATCAGGGTGGCCCCGTGGGGATCGAGACCATGTCGGCCGCCCTGTCGGAAAGCCGCGATGCGTTGGAAGAGGTGATCGAGCCCTACCTGCTGCAGCAAACCCTGATCCAGCGCACCCCGCGCGGGCGGATGCTGACGCAGCGCGCCTGGCAGCACCTTGGCCTGACCCCGCCGCGCGCAGCGGGCCGAGCGGGCGAGGCCGATGGCCCGGACCTGTTCGGCGGGTAAGGGCGCGCGCTTTCACCTTGATCTCCGCCCCTCGGCCTGTGAAGCAGGGGCGCCACGAAAGGAGCCCCCAATGGCCGGATTTGCCCCAGACGCCCCCCGGATCGAAACGCTGTTCACCGACGAGCAGGGTCAGTTCCGCTTTGCCCGCTGGTCGCGGCCCATCGTGCCGGTGATCTTCGGGGCGGCCGACGAAAGCCTGCCGCCGCTGAAGGGCGCGATCGAGACCGTCGTCATGGCTGCGGGGCACAAGATGTCGGACAATGACGCGGACCTGGGCGCCAATCTGATGATCTTCTTCCTGAAGGACTGGCACGAACTGGCCGAGGTGCAGAACATGGATCAGCTGGTGCCGAACCTGCCGGATCTGCTGCCCCGCCTGCAGCGCGAGGATGCCGATCAATACCGGTTCTTCCGCTTTGATGCGGATAATTCCATCAAGGCGGGCTTTGTCTTTCTGCGGATGCGGGGGGCGCTGGTAAAGATGTCGGCAGCGGACCTGGGGCTGGAACAGATGCTGAAGGCGATGCTGCTCTGGGCGCCGGACGCCTTTGCCGAAAGCTCTGCCCTGGTGCGGGATGGGGAAACCGGGCAGGGGCTGCTGCGGCCCGACCTCGCCGCGATCCTGAATGCGGCCTATGATCCGGTGTTGCCCGGCTTCAGCGACGACGCCAGCCTGGCGCTGCGCCTGGCGGCAAGGGCGCAGCGGTTCTACAACTGACCGGGCAGGGGGGGGCCGGCTGGCGGGCAGTCCGCAAAGAGCGATGACCCCTCTTGCGGGGTCTGTTCCGGAATGGTTCACTGTGCCCGAACCCGGCCAAAGGACACCCGATGACCCATCGTTTCAGCCTGCGAGTCTATTACGAGGACACCGATCTTGCCGGTATCGTCTATTACGCGAACTACCTGAAATTCATCGAAAGAGCGCGCAGCGAATGGGTCCGCAGCCTTGGTATCGACCAGGCTGTAATGAAGTCCCGCGACGGCATCGTCTTTGCCGTCCGCCATATCGAGGCCGATTATCTGTCTCCGGCGAAATTCGACGATGAACTGGTCGTCGAAACCACGCCCGAAGCGGTGACCGGCGCGCGGATCGTCCTGAAGCAGGAGGTGCTGTGCGGCGGCGACATCCTGTTTTCCTCGCACATCACCCTTGTCGCCCTGTCGGACACCGGCCATCCGGTCCGTTTGCCGGCAGATATCCGCCTGATGCTGCACTAGCGAGGCGCAAGCGACAGCGCAGAAAGGGCGATCAACGGCAATTCATTGGCCTTTCGTCGCGGGCTGCTGTAATTTGCCGGGCAATCAGGCTGCAAGAGACAGCCGACACGGCAAAGAGCAGGCATATGGATCCAACTACCCTCGCAGCGGCGCAGGAGCTCGACTTCTCGATGCTCGGCCTGGTGGCCCGCGCCACACCGACCGTCAAGATCGTCATGGCCCTGCTGGTCCTGTCGTCTTTCTGGAGCTGGTCGATCATCATCCAGAAGTTCATCTCCTACCGCCGGGCCCGGCGCGAGGCGACGCATTTCGACCGGGCCTTCTGGTCGGGCGAACCGCTGGACGAGCTTTTCGACGAAATCGGGCCCGACCCTTCGGGACGCTCGCAGCGGATCTTCGCGGCCGGCATGACCGAATGGCGGCGCTCGCAACGCAATGACGGCCAGATGATCGCCGGGGCGCAGGCCCGCATCGACCGCAGCATGGATGTCGCCATCGCCAAGGAGGCCGAGGCGCTGCAATCCGGGCTGCCGGTGCTGGCGACAGTTGGCTCTACCACCCCCTTCGTCGGGCTGTTCGGCACGGTCTGGGGCATCATGCATGCCTTCGTCGGCATCGCCGAAAGCCAGAACACCAACCTGGCCGTCGTCGCCCCCGGTATCGCCGAGGCGCTTCTGGCCACGGCCCTTGGCCTGTTGGCTGCCATCCCGGCGGTGATCTTCTACAACAAGTTCTCGACCGATTCCGATCGCATCGTCGGCGGCTACGAAGCCTTCGCGGACGAATTTTCCACCATCCTCAACCGCCAGCTGGAGAGCTGAGCATGGGGGCCGCGATGCAATCTTCGGGCGGTGGCAAGGCGGGGCGCCGGGGGCGGCGTCGCGGTGGCCGCGCCCGTCCCATGGCCGAGATCAACATCACGCCCTTCGTCGATGTCATGCTGGTGCTGCTGATCATCTTTATGGTCGCCGCGCCGCTGATGGTCGTCGGGGTGCCGGTCGAATTGCCCAAGACCGCGGCCACGTCGCTGCCCTCCGAGCAGGAAGAGCCGCTGACCGTCACCGTCACGGCCGATGGCGGCGTGCTGATCCAGACCACCGAAACCGCCCGCGAGGACCTCGTGGCCAAGCTGCGTGCTGTTGCGGCGGAACGCAGCTCCGACCGGATCTACCTGCGCGCCGATGGCGCCGTTTCCTATGAACAGGTGGTGCAGATCATGGGTGCGCTGAACGGCGCGGGCTTTGCCAACATCGGGCTGGTCACGGATACCGGCGGCCCGGATCTGGGGGCTGAATCCGGTGCGGGGGCGCCGGGGACCGGCGCAGAAAATTAGATCGCCATGAACGCAGGACAAGTCATATCCGGGGCGGGCCATATCGGCCTGATCGGCTGGCTGCTGTTCAGCGGCCTGTTCCAGTCGACCCCGCCCGAGGTCGAGGTGACCCCGGTCTCCATCGTCACGGCCGAGGAATTCGCGGCGCTGCAAAACCCGCAGCAACCGCCGCCCGCGCCGGAACCGCAGATGCCCCGGCAGGAAACCCTGCAAGAGGCCGAGCCAGAGCCGCTGCCCCCCGAGGCGCTGACCGAAACCACCCAGCCCGATATGCCCGCGCCGGAACCAGAACCCACCGTCACGCCGCCGCAAACACCGCCCGAACCGCGCCCCCCGCAGGCGCGCCCGGAACCGCTGGTCCCGGTGCAGCCCGATACGCCCACGCCCCGGACGTAACCGCCGCGCTGCCCCCGAGCCGGCGCCGACACGGCCCGAAGCCCCGCCCGCCCCGCAGGATGCGCCCTGTGTGACCCCGAGCCGGTCGAGCGGCCGGATACCGACGTCCCGGTCGAAGATGTCGCCCGTGAAGAGGTCGCGCCATCCGACACGCCGGCCGAGATCGTGCAGCCCGAACAAGAGGCCGCCGCCCCGGAAGAAAGCACCACCCGCATCGTGACCGAAGCGGATGAACCTGCCGCCGCGCCGGAACCGGCGCCGCGCGCCCCGGAGCAATCCGTGCGGCCCAGGACCCGGCCCGCGCCGGTCATCGCGGCCGAGCCTGAACCCGAACCGCAACAGGCCCCGGCGAGCGATACCGCGACCGCGACCCCGGAACCTGAGCCCACGCCCACACCTGACCCCGCGCCCACGCCCGAACCCAAGCCGACCCCGGCCCCCACGCCCGCACCGGAACCGACCCCGAAGCCGATCCCGACACCCAGCAGGCGCTGATCGATCAGGCCCTGGCAGAGGCGCTTGGCGGACAGGGCAGCGATTCTCAGGCTCAGCCCCTGACGGCCGGAGAGATGAACAACCTCCGCCTGTCGGTCGAATCCTGCTGGTCGGTCGATCCGGGTTCACCGGCGGCGCAGGTGACCGTGACGCTGGCCTTCTCGATGGACCGCGAAGGCCGTGTTCTGCCCAATTCGATTGAAATGGTGGCGGCAACCGGTGGCGAAGCCTCGGCGGCGCGGACGGCCTTCTTGGATGCGCGCCGTGCCGTGCTAGCTTGCCAGAGAGAAGGCTATCCTCTGCCGGCTGAAAAGTACGACCAATGGCAGAACATCGAAATGACTTTTAACCCGGAAAACATGCGGAATCTGTAATGATCTCATCGCAACGAACCCGATCCCTTCTGACCTCTGCCGCAGCGGTTCTCGCCCTCATGGGGGCGGCCCTGCTGCCAGGGCTCGCCGCGGCGCAATCCTCCGGACCACTGAGGATCGAGATCACCGAGGGCGTGATCGAACCGATGCCCTTCGCGGTGCCCGATTTCGTCGTCGAAGGCGGACAGGCCGGTGATCTTGCCGCGCAGATCAGCCGCGTCGTTGCCTCGGATCTGGCCGGCACCGGCCTGTTCCGCGAAATCCCGCAAAGCGCGCAGATCGGGCGCGTGACCTCCTTTGGCGCGCCGGTGCAATTCCCCGACTGGAAGGCCGTCAACGCCGAGGCCCTGATCACCGGCGCGGTTGCCGTGCAGGGAAGTCAGGTCAATGTGAAATTCCGCCTGTTCGATGTCTTCGCAGGGCAGGAAATGGGCACCGGGCTGCAGTTCTCCGGCACCACGGACGGCTGGCGGCGCATGGCCCACAAGGTCGCGGACGAGGTCTATTCCCGGATCACCGGAGAAGGCCCCTATTTCGACAGCCGAGTCGTCTATGTCGCGGAAACCGGCCCCAAGGACGACCGGCGCAAGCGGCTGGCGATCATGGACTACGACGGTGCCAACACCCAGTACCTGACCGACAGCACCGCGCTGGTTCTCGCCCCGCGCTTTTCCCCGACCGGGGACCGGGTCCTTTATACCAGCTATGAAACCGGCGTGCCGCGGATCTATGTGCTGGACGTGGGCAACGTGCAGCGCCGGGTGCTGAACACCGGCGATGGCGACATGAGCTTTTCCCCGCGCTTCGGCCCGGATGGGCGCACCGTGGTTTATTCGCTGAGCCAGGGCGGCAATACCGACATCTACCGCATGGACGTGAATTCCGGCCAGCCGGTGCGCCTGACCAATGCTCCCTCGATCGAGACCGCGCCGAGCTTTTCGCCAGATGGACAGAACATCGTCTTCGAAAGCGACCGCTCCGGCACCCAGCAGCTTTACATCATGTCCGCACAGGGCGGAGAGCCGCGTCGGATTTCCTTTGGCGACGGGCGCTATGGCACCCCCGTCTGGTCACCGCGCGGCGACATGATCGCCTACACCAAGCAAAGCAAGGGGCGCTTCCATATCGGCGTGATGCGCACCGATGGCTCCTCTGAGCGGCTGCTGACCGCGTCTTTCCTGGACGAAGGCCCGTCCTGGTCGCCCAATGGCCGGGTCATCATGTTCGCGCGGGAAACCCAGGGCGCAACCGGGTCGTCGTCGCTTTATTCGGTGGATGTCACCGGGCGCAACCTGCAGCGCGTCCAGACCCCCGGCGGGGCCAGCGACCCGGCCTGGTCGCCGCTGCAACGCTGATCCTTTCCCCCGGAGGGCCCGGCGAAATGCCGGGCATTCCGTGGCCCCGTCACACGTGCTAAACTGATCCAAAGCAATAAACCCGAGGCTTTACAGATGATCTATCCGGCAAAGACCACTTCGTCGCGGGGCAAGCGGCCCCAGGCGCAGAATTCCGACACCAGCAAGTCCCGTTCCCTGCTGCCCAAGGCGCTGCTGCTTTGCGCCGGTCTGGCGCTGGCGGGCTGTACCGATCCCGACCGGTTCGATTACCTCGACGGGGCCAATGGCGCCGGTGGGGCCGGGGCAGGTGGCGCCGTGGTGCCGGGCAGTTCCAACGACCCGGCCTCGCCGCTTTATTTCCAGCAAACGGTCGGTGACCGGGTGCTGTTCCTGGTCGACCAGTCGACGCTGAGCCCGCAGGCCGAACAGGTCCTTGCCGGTCAGGTGCAATGGCTGAACCGCAACACCGACTACGATGCGGTGATCGAAGGCCATGCGGACGAACAGGGCACGCGCGAATACAACCTTGCGCTTGGCGCACGGCGGGCCAATTCGGTGCGCGAATACCTCGTGTCGCAAGGCGTCGCGCCCGGGCGCATTCGTACGATCAGCTATGGCAAGGAACGCCCCCTGGCGATCTGTTCGGAAGAAGCCTGCTATTCCCAGAACCGTCGTGCCGTGACCGTGCTTGCCGCCGGTGGTGCAGGCGTCTGATCGCCGCCCTGATCGCGTCATCTTCTTGCCGGAGGCCCCTGCCATGCGCCGGATCCTGATTTCACTCACCTGCTCCCTCGCATTTTGCGGGGGGGCTTCCCTGACCCTGGCGCAGACCGGGACCGTGCCTGCGACCGATGCCGCGGCCGCGCAGGATCAGACGCTGGCGGATATCCGTCAGCAACTGACCATGCTGAACGTGCAGGTCCAGACGCTGAACCGGGAATTGTCGACCACCGGCAGCGCCGGAACAGTGCTGACCGGGCAGGCGCCGCTTGACCGTCTGAATGCAATCGAAGGCGAATTGCGGCGGCTGACCAGCAAGACAGAAGAGCTTGAGCATCGCATCGAAACGATCGTCGCTGACGGCACCCGCCGGATCGGCGATCTTGAATTCCGCCTTGTCGAACTGGAAGGCGGCGATGTTTCCAAGCTGGGCGAGACCAGCACCCTTGGCGGCAGCGCGGCTGCAACCGCCTCTGGCACCGGCACCTCCGCGACGGCCGTGCCCCCGGGGCCCGTGCCGTCGTCCGCTGTTAACGGTGGCGCGGATCCGCAATTCGCCGTCGGCGAAGAAACCGATTTCCGCTCGGCGCAGACGCAACTCGATACCGGCAATTACGATGCGGCGCTGGATGGTTTCCAGTCCTTTACGGCCAATTATCCCGGCAGTCCGCTTTTGGTGGATGCAGAGCTTGGCAAGGCCCGCGCCCTGGAAGGTCAGGGGCAGACCAATGAAGCGGCCGCGGCCTATCTGCAGACCTTCACCCTGGCGCCCAAGGGCGATACCGCGCCGGTGGCCCTGTTCCGCCTTGGCGACCTGCTGAGCCAGCTGGGTGAAACCGCTGCCGCCTGTCGGACCTATGGCGCGGTCAGCCAGCGGTTCCCGGATACCTCGCAGGCCCGCGAAGCAGAAACGGCGGCGCAATCGCAAGGTTGTCAGTGACCGACCCGGATGCGCTTTTCCGCGAAATCGTCGCGGGGCATTTCCTGCCGGGGCCGCCGCAGGACATCGGTGTCGCGGTTTCGGGGGGCGGGGATTCCCTTGCCCTGCTGCATATTCTCGCTGAAATCGCACGGACCGAGGCGCTTGGCCTTCGGGTGGTCACCGTGGATCACGGGCTGCGACCCGCCGCACGGGACGAGGCCGAAAAGGTGGGCGAACAGGCCCGCGCCCTGGGTCTTGACCATGACATCCTGACCTGGACCGGCTGGAACGGAGAGGGCAATCTGCAGGATCAGGCCCGACGCGCCCGTTATCGCCTGCTGGCGGAATGGGCCAGGCTGCATGGCCTTCGCACAGTCGCCCTTGGCCATACCGCCGAAGACCAGGCCGAGACCTTTCTGATGCGGCTGGCGCGCTCGGCGGGCACAGACGGGCTGTCGGGGATGGCTGTGCGGCGGCGGGAAGGGTCGGTGACCTTCGTGCGCCCGCTGCTGGATCAACGCCGGACCGCCCTGCGCGGCTACCTTGAACGCAAGGGCATTGCCTGGATCGACGACCCTTCCAACGAAGACGACCGGTTCGAGCGCATCCGCATCCGCAAGGCGCTGGACGAATTGTCGGGCCTCGGCATCACCGTTTCCGCGATCAGCGAAACCGCCCGCAACATCGCCTCGGTGCGCAGCACACTGGCTTGGTACAGCTTTTCCGAGGCGCAGAAACTGGTCAGGATCGAGGCCGGTGATATCGTCATGGCGCGGGCCGGGTTCCGCATGTTGCAACCGGAAATCGCCCGTCGCCTGCTGATCCAGGCCCTGCTCTGGGTGTCGGGGGCGGAATACGCGCCCCGGCGCCGGTCGCTGGCCATGGCGCTGGAAGCGGTGCGGTCGGGGACGGGCATGACCCTGCACGGCTGCCACATCAGCCTTGACCAGTCCGACGTGCGCATCACCCGCGAAGCCGGGGCGGTGGCCGGTCTGACCGCCCGGCAGGGGCAGCATTGGGACGGACGCTGGCTGCTGATCGGGCCGTGGTTCGACGGCGCCGGGATCCGGGCCCTGGGCGAAGACGGTCTGGCGCAATGCCCTGACTGGCGTGGCGCGGGTCTGCCGTTCCGGTCGCTGGCGGGCTACCCTTCCATCTGGCAGGGTGATAGGCTGGTGGCAGCGCCCCATGCGGGCTTCGGCGAAGGCTGGACGGCGAAACTGCTCCGGGACGGGGACGCCTTCTTCTCGGCATTGCTTGCTCATTGAATGCGCGGGAATGAAACTTATTTAATCCCCTAAGGCCTTATGTTAGGCGCAAGAACACTAGTTTTCATGGGAGAGCTCACGTGGGCACCGCAAAAAACCTCGCCTTCTGGGCCGTGCTGCTGCTGCTGATAGTTGCATTGTTCAATTTGTTCAGCGGGTCAGGTAACACGCTGCAAAGCACCAACCGTCCCTATTCGACCTTTGTGTCCGAAGTAGACGACGGCTTCGTGACCTCTGTCACGCTGGATGGCGAAAAGGTTCTCTACAAGGGGACCGACGGTCAGGATTACGTGACGATCAAGCCGCAGGATGCGGAAGTCACCAACCTCTTGATCGACAAGAACATTCCGGTGTCGGCGAAAAGTCAGGAAGAAAGCGGTTTCCAGGCCTTCATCCTGTCGCTGCTGCCGATCCTGCTGCTGATCGGCGTCTGGATCTATTTCATGAACCGCATGCAGGGCGGCGGCAAGGGCGGCGCCATGGGCTTTGGCAAGTCCAAGGCGAAGATGCTGACCGAAAAGCATGGCCGCGTGACCTTTGACGATGTGGCCGGGATCGACGAAGCCAAGGAAGACCTTGAAGAGATCGTCGAATTCCTGCGCAACCCGCAGAAATTCAGCCGCCTCGGCGGCAAGATCCCCAAGGGCGCGTTGCTGGTGGGCCCTCCGGGGACCGGCAAGACGCTGCTGGCCCGTGCCGTTGCAGGCGAGGCCGGCGTGCCCTTCTTCACCATATCGGGCTCCGATTTCGTGGAAATGTTCGTCGGTGTCGGCGCCAGCCGTGTCCGCGACATGTTCGAACAGGCCAAGAAGAATGCCCCCTGCATCGTCTTCATCGATGAAATCGACGCAGTCGGTCGCCATCGGGGGGCCGGTTACGGCGGTGGCAACGACGAGCGCGAACAGACCCTCAACCAGCTTCTGGTCGAAATGGACGGCTTTGAAGCCAACGAAGGGGTCATCATCGTGGCCGCGACCAACCGTCGCGACGTGCTGGATCCGGCGCTGCTGCGCCCCGGCCGTTTCGACCGCCAGGTGACGGTGCCCAATCCCGACGTGAAGGGCCGCGAAAAGATCCTGAGCGTCCACGCCCGCAAGACCCCGCTGGGTCCGGATGTAGACCTGCGCATCATCGCACGCGGCTCGCCCGGTTTCTCGGGCGCGGATCTGGCGAACCTGGTGAACGAGGCCGCGCTGATGGCGGCCCGTGTCGGCCGCCGCTTCGTGACCATGCTCGACTTCGAAAACGCCAAGGACAAGATCATGATGGGGGCCGAACGGCGTTCCATGGTGATGACGCCGGCGCAGAAGGAAATGACCGCCTATCACGAGGCCGGTCACGCCGTGGTCGGCATGTCGCTGCCCAAATGCGACCCGGTCTACAAGGCGACGATCATTCCGCGCGGTCAGGCGCTTGGCATGGTGATGTCGCTGCCGGAAATGGACCAGCTGAACTACTTCAAGGACGAGCTGGAACAGAAGATCGCCATGACCATGGCCGGCAAGGCCGCCGAGATCATCAAGTACGGCGAAGGCACCGTTTCCAACGGTCCCTCGGGCGATATCATGCAGGCCTCGAACCTGGCCCGCGCAATGGTGATGCGCTGGGGCATGTCCGACAAGGTCGGCAACATTGACTACCAGGAGGCCGCCGAGGCCTTCCGCGGGGGCGGTGGCGCCGGTGGTTTCTCGATCTCGGCAAATACCAAGGAACTGATCGAGGAAGAGGTCAAGCGGATCATCGACGAGGGATATCAGCAGGCCTACAAGATCCTGTCCGAGAACAACGATGGATGGGAACGCCTCGCGCAGGGCCTTCTGGAATACGAGACCCTGACCGGTGCCGAGATCGCACGTGTCATGCGCGGCGAGCCGCCCCAATCCGAAGAGGACGGCGACGACGCGCCCGGCACGGGCAGCGCCCCTTCGGTCACGGCGATCCCCAAGACCAAGCCGCGCGGCAAGCCCGAAGGCGGGCTGGAGCCGGAACCGACCGCCTGAACCGAGGCATCAGCGACGACACGACAAAACCGGGGCCCTTGAGGCTCCGGTTTTTCGTTGGGCGGGCAGGGGGCAATTCCCCAGCGGGGGTGCATCGGAAGCGAGCGCGCGGTCCGTCGGCTCTTGCACGGAGGGCCCCGGGGCGGCATCGTCCCCCTATCCCGAAGCCCGAAAGGAGCCGCCCCGTGCCCGCCCTTGTGAAAACCGACTACATCGCCCGCGTTACCTGGCTGGGCATGGTCGCAGACCGCGAAGCCGCTCTTGCCTCGGGCGCGGTGCCCAGGATCACGGCGGGGTTCGACGGCCCCCGGGGCGAGGACCACGGCGGGCTGACCCGTCCGTCCTGTTCGCGGGTGCTGAATCAATATCCGAAACGTGGCACCGAGATCCGAAATGTGCGCCAGTTCTCGATTCTATCGGCCGAAGAACTGGCGAGGATCGCGGCCACCATGGGGCTGGACAGCCTCGATCCGGCCTTTCTGGGGGCGACGCTGGTTCTGGAAGGGATCCCGGATTTCACCCATCTGCCGCCATCTTCCCGGCTTCAGGGACCGGACGGCGTTACCCTGACGGTGGACATGGAAAACCTGCCCTGCACCCTGCCGGCGCGGGTCATCGAAGACGCGCTGCCGGGATACGGCAAGACGTTCAAACCCGCCGCCGAAGGTCGGCGCGGGGTGACAGCTTGGGTGGAAAAGGAAGGGGAGATTGCCCTCGGGGATCAGATGCGCCTGTTCATTCCCGCGCAACGTCCCTGGGATCCAATCTGAAAAGTAACCGACAAGGCCCGCGGAGGGGACGCGGGCCTTGTCGCGGCAGACTGAGATCAGCCGAGCAGGACCGCGGCAAGCAGAAGGGTTGCGGCGAAACTTGCGTGAAACACGATGGTGGCAGCGCTCATGTCATCTTACTCCTTGGCAGCATGTTATCCGTGGTCCTGTGTAGTTAACCCCGTCACGGCCCTTCGGTTCCATGGTGGTATTCCATACTTTCCGGACTGCGCAGCGATTACTGGAGGCGGGCATTAGGGCCGGGGCGACGTTACGGCAATGCGGCTCAAGCAACCCGCGCGCGATCGCACCCATTTGTGGCGCGCTTGCAACGTGTATACAGCCGGGGACGGGTTTCGCGTCGTTCGGGAAACAGGGAACGAAATGCCACGGTCATGCGGGCCCCGGACCCTTGCATTGCCGGGCCGCGCACGGTCTGCTGGGGGCCAAATGTCCCAATAGCAAGAGGTTGCAATGACGTCCCCCTCGGATATCGAGATCGCCCGCGCCGCCGGCAAGAAGCCAATCCGCGAGATCGGCGCGCGGCTCGCCATCCCCGAGGCGGCCTTGCTGCCCTATGGCCACGACAAGGCCAAGCTCGACAGGGATTTCATCTCTGGTCTGGAAACGCGCCCCGATGGCAAGCTGATCCTCGTGACTGCGATCACCCCCACCCCGGCGGGCGAGGGCAAGACCACCACCACGGTCGGCCTGGGAGACGGGCTGAATCGGATCGGCAAGCGGGCAGCGATCTGCATCCGCGAAGCCAGCCTCGGGCCCTGTTTCGGGATGAAGGGCGGCGCGGCGGGGGGCGGTTATGCCCAGGTCGTGCCGATGGAGGACATGAACCTGCATTTCACCGGGGATTTTCACGCCATCACCTCGGCGCACAACCTGCTGGCGGCGATGATCGACAACCATATCTACTGGGGCAACGCGTTGGAGATCGACCAGCGGCGTGTGGTCTGGCGCCGGGTGATGGACATGAACGACCGGGCGTTGCGCGACGTGGTGACCTCGCTCGGCGGTGTGACGAACGGGTTTCCGCGCCAGACCGGCTTTGACATCACCGTCGCTTCGGAAGTCATGGCGATCCTGTGTCTTGCGCAGGACCTGACCGATCTGCAGGCGCGACTGGGCGAGATCATCGTGGCCTATCGGCGTGACAAGACCCCGATCCGGGCGCGCGACCTCAAGGCGGATGGCGCGATGACGGCACTGCTGCGCGATGCGGCCCTGCCCAACCTTGTGCAGACGCTGGAAAACAACCCGGCCTTCGTCCATGGCGGCCCCTTCGCCAATATCGCCCATGGCTGCAATTCCGTCATCGCCACCCGTACGGCGCTGAAACTGGCCGACTACGTGGTGACCGAAGCGGGCTTTGGTGCCGACCTCGGGGCCGAGAAGTTCATGAACATCAAGTGCCGCAAGGCCGGGCTGTCGCCGGATGCGGTGGTGCTGGTGGCCACGGTACGCTCGCTCAAGATGTCGGGCGGGGTCGCCAAGGCGGATCTGGGGGAAGAGAACGCGCAAGCGGTCGAGGCAGGCCTTGCCAACCTGATCCGCCACCTTGAGAACCTGCGCGGTTTCGGCGTGCCGGTGGTGGTCGCCGTGAACCGCTTTACCGGCGATACGGAGGCCGAGCTGGACATCTTGACCCGTCGCGTCACGGAAGCGGGGGCAGAGGTCTTTCTGTGCAACCACTGGGCCAAAGGATCCGCCGGGATAGAGGCGCTGGCGACCCGTGTTGCCGACCTGGCCGACAGCGGCACGGCAGATTTCGCGCTGACCTATCCTGACGACACGGCCCTGCTGGGCAAGATCGAGGCTGTGGCGCAGCGCATCTACCGGGCCGAAGGGATCGACGCAGATGACCGTATCCGCGCCCAGCTTGTGGAATGGGAGGCCGCCGGCTTTGGGCACCTGCCGGTCTGCATGGCCAAGACGCAATACAGCTTTTCGGCCGATCCGACGGCGCGGGGCGCCCCCACCGGCCACCGTATCCCGATTCGCGAGGTCCGTCTGTCTGCCGGGGCCGGTTTCATCGTCGCGATCTGTGGCGATATCATGACCATGCCGGGCCTGCCGCGCCATCCCGCAGCAGAAAACATCGGCCTGAACGCCGCGCTCGAGATCGACGGGCTGTTCTAGCGCGGCATCGGGATCGGGCGCGGGCGCGGGCCGGTCAGGATCGCCAGCGCTCCGGGCTGCATCAGGCTGGTCAGCGCCGGGTCCCGGCTGCGCAGCCCGCCGGTATAGGTGCCAAAGGCCGGCAGGATGATCCGCGCGCCATCGGCCAGGAAACAGGGCCGGGCAGGCCCGCGCAGCCCGGCCTTGGGGTGGTAGTGGCCCGAAACCTCTCCCCGCGCCTCGGGCTGGGCGATATGGCGGAAGCACAGCGGGGCTTGCACCATGTCCCGCAGGTGGCTGCCGCCAAGGTTCAGAGGGCCGGGATCGTGGTTGCCTTCGATCCAGATCCAGCGCCGCCCGGCCTGCAGGCGCGCCAGCCACAGGTGGTCGGCCTCGCCAAGCGCGCGGACGGCGGCGGCATCGTCGAAACTGTCGCCAAGGCAGATGATCGTCGAGGGGGAGAGCGCCTCGATCTCGGCCTCCAGCCGGGTCAGCGTATCGCGGATCTCGTAGGGGGGCAGGGCGCTGCCCGCCCGGCGTGCGATGCGTTCGCTTTTCCCCAAATGCAGGTCAGAGACGCAAAGCAACCGCTGCTCCGCCCACCAGAGCGCGCCGGACCCGCGCGCCGTCAGCGTCGTTCCGGCGAAAGTGAAATCATAGCCGTTCATGGCACCCGTGTTGGCGCGGGACGGCGCGGGTTGCAAGCGGCTCACAGCAATCCGGCGGCGCGCATCAGGCGGTCGGATTCCGCCGCCTCCAGCCGGTCGCGGCCCTCGCCGACGACCGGGACTCTGCCGACCTCAAGGAACAGGGGCGCGGCCAGCGGGCTGACGCGATCCAGCCGGACATGATCGATCCGCCCGGCGATGCGGCGGGTCAGATCCTCGATCCGGGCGAAATCGACCAGACCCCGCATCGCCTCGTCCCGCGTGATCTGCATCAGCAGGTGGTCGGGGTCGTATTTCAGCAGGGTGTCGTAAAGGATGTCCGACGAAAAGGTCGCCTGCCGCCCGGTCTTTCGCGCCTGCGGGGTGTTGCGGTTCATCAGACCGGCAACGGTCGCGGCGGATCGAAAGGTCCGCTTCATCACCGCATTGCCCGCCAGCCAACCGTCCAGCCCGTCGCGCAGCGCCTCGGGGTCGAACAACGGCTCGGGGTCCTGCACGTCCTCCAGCCCCCAGATCAGCGTGGCGTAATCCGTGGCAACAAAGCCAAGCGGTGCGAGGCCCTGTTCCTCCATCCGCTTGGTCAGCAGCAGGCCGAGGGTCTGCATCGCATTGCGACCGGCAAAACCGTAGGCGACCAGGTGGTGACGCCCGTCATGGGGAAAGCTCTCCAGCAGTAGCCGGCCGGGTTCGGGCAGGCGCGAGACCTGGCGCTGCAGGGTCAGCCATTCGGCGGTATGGGCGGGCAGGCCAGGCCAACTGTCCTGCTGGAACAGGCGCAGGATGCGTTGGGACAACTGCGTCGAGGTGGCGAACTTGGTGCCGGAAAACACCGCGACCTTGGGCTTGCGGCCCGCGTCGCGGCTGACCTCGACCACCAGATCGCGCAGGCCTTCATAGCGCACGATCCGCCCGCCGATCAGGAAGGTGTCCCCCGCCGTCAGCGAGGCGGCAAAGCCCTCTTCAACCTCGCCCAGAGGTTTGCCACCGCCGCGTTTCAGCCGGACCTTCAGCATGTCGCTGTCCTGGATCGTGCCGATGTTCATCCGGATCAGCTGACTGGCGCGGGGGTCGCGCAACTGCCATTGGCCGTCGGGGCGCTGTTTCAGGCGCTGCCACTGGTCGTAGGCGCGCAGGGCATAGCCCCCGGTCGCCACATAGTCGAGACAGGCCTCGAACCTGTCGCGGGTCAGGGCCGCATAGGGCCCGGCACGGCGGAATTCATCGAACAGCGCATCGGCGTCAAAGGGCCCGGCGCAGGCGGTGATCAGGATCTGCTGGCAGAGCACGTCCAGCGGCCCCGGCCCGCGCGGATCGCCGTCCAGATCATTGTCGCGCGCGGCCTCCAGCGCGGCCAGGCATTCGACCACCTCAAAGCGGTTGGCGGGCACCAGCAGCGCCTTGGAGGGCGCGTTGTAGCGGTGATTGGCCCGCCCGATGCGCTGTACCAGCCGTTTGACGTTCTTGGGCGCGCCGACCTGGATCACCAGGTCCACGTCGCCCCAGTCGATCCCAAGGTCGAGACTGCCGGTGCAGACAACGGCCCGCAAGCGGCCCTGCACCATGGCCTTTTCGACCCTTTCGCGCTGCACCCGGTCAAGCGAGCCATGATGGATGCCGATTGGCAGGCCTTCGCTATTGGCCATCCAGAGATGATGGAAAAAGATCTCGGCCTGGGCGCGGGTATTGTGGAAGATCAGGGTGATGCGATGTTTACGCACCTGTTCCAGCACTTCTTCCATCGCGTGAATGCCACCGCCCCCGGACCAGGGCGGCGGCGCGGCCGTTGACAGCATCGCGATGTCGGGCGCCGGGCCGGGGTCGGCCATCAGCACGTGACAGGGCTGCGGTGCACGGGCCATGAAGCGGGCGAGGGCGGGCGGGTCCTCGACCGTGGCGGACAGGCCGACACGGCGCAGGCCGGGGCAGAGGCTGTCGAGCCGCGCCAGCGCCAGCATCAGCTGATCTCCGCGCTTGCTTTCGGCCAGGGCGTGGATTTCATCGACCACAACGCGCTGCAACCCGGCAAAGATCCGCGGCGCGTCTTCGTAGCTGGTGAGCAACGCGAGGCTTTCCGGTGTGGTCAGCAGGATATGGGGCGGATCGGCCCTTTGCCGTCGCTTGCGGGTATAAGAGGTATCGCCGGTGCGGTCCTCGATCCGGATCGGCAGGCCCATCTCGGCCACAGGCGTTTCCAGGTTGCGCCGGATGTCCGAGGCCAGCGCCTTCAGCGGCGAGATATAGAGGGTATGCAACCCGCTGTGATCGCCCCCGGCCAGTTCCAGCAGGCTCGGCAGGAAGCCCGCCAGGGTCTTGCCACCCCCGGTGGGTGCCACCAGCAGCAGGGACGGATCGTGCGCGCGCGCCAGCATCTCGGCCTGGTGGGGGTGCAGATCCCAGCCACGCGTGGTGAACCAGTCGCGGAACTGCGGCGGCAGGGAAGGGGGCAATTGCGTCGTCATGCGGGAAACCTAGGCCGGGCCTTGCGGGCTGACGACCCTAATGCGCCGATTTGTGCAGCCCGGCGCGCAATTCCGCGATGGTCGGGGCAAGGCGCGACTGGCCCTTGGCGCGGCTTTCCTCGGACCAGGTGGAAAAGCGGTCGAGCAGCGGCAGGAAGGTCTCGACCTCGGCATCGGTCCAGCCGGACAGGAAATCGCCCAGAAGCAGGAACTTGATCGTGCGCACGGCATTGACCGTGGCGCGGCCCTTGTCGGTCAGTTCGACGATGGTACGGCGGGCATCCTGCTGGCTGACCCCGCGCGCCAGAAGCCCCTGACCGATCAGTTCCGACACCAGTCGCGAGGCGCGCGAGGGGTCGATATGCAGCCGCGTCGCGATGGTCGAGACCATGGTTTCGCCGGTCTCGGTGCCGAATTCATTGCTGGGGGCCCAGGTGGCGATCAGCACGTCGAGCTTGGGCAGGTCGATGTCCAGCCCCAGTTCGGTCAGTGCCATTTGGCCCAGTTCGCGCTTGTCGATACGGCGGCGCCATTGCTGCAGAATCGCGTCCACCTCAAGCGCCTTGTCGGTCATGCGTCGCGTGATGCCCGCATGTTCCAGGAATGCCGCCATGTCTTCGTCTCGCGTACCGATGGGCCTGTCCTCCGGGTGGGTCATATTGCGTGCTATTGACATGCAAATGCGCAGTGCACATATTTACTTTAAACCAATTTATCAAGCCGCCGCCGGCGATTCCACGCCGTGTCGTGCCGCTTTGCCGGAATTCTGGAAGAAACGAACAATGAGCGATCATTCCCCGGCTGCGGCCGGCCCCGACGATACGGAAATCCAGGCCCTGCCAGAGCGCGGCCGGATGTACGTTGTCCTGTCCACCGTGGCGCTGACGCTGTTCCTGGCCTCGACCGGGCAATCCATCGTCTCGACCGCGCTGCCGGAAATTGTCAGCGATCTCGGCGGCTTGTCCTATATCACCTGGGTGGTGACGGCCTATCTGCTGGCCTCGACCGTGGGCGCGCCGATCGCGGGCAAGCTGGGCGACATGTACGGACGCAAGATCGTGCTGCAATGTGCCATCGGCATCTTCCTTGTCGGAGGCTGGGTCGCCGGGTCGGCCTGGAACATGCCGGTCCTGATTCTGGGCCGGTCGATCCAGGGCGCCGGGGGTGGGGCGCTGATCGTGGTTTCGCTGGCGGTTGTCGCGGACATGCTGCCGCCGCGCGAAAGGGCCAAGTGGCAGGGCGCCTTTTCCGCCGTCTTCGGCCTGTCGACGGTGCTTGGCCCGCTGGTCGGCGGACTTCTGGTGCAGACCGTGGGCTGGCACTGGATCTTCTTCGTCAACATTCCCTTCGGCATCGCGGCCTTTGTGGTGCTGACCCGGACGCTGGAAAGGCAGACGGTCCATGCGCCCCATACCCTCGACTTTGCCGGGGCGGGGTTGCTGATGGTCTTCCTCAGTTCGGTCGTGCTGATGGCCAATATCGGCGGCACGATGCTGCCCTGGATCTCGATTCCGGTCATCGCGCTGATCGGGCTGATCGCCCTGTCGCTTGCCGGTTTCCTGTTCGTGGAATCCCGCGCAGCAGAGCCGGTCATCCCGCTGCTTCTGTTCCGGGTGCGCAATTTTCAGGTGGCCAATGGCGTCAACCTGCTGGTCGGCATGGTGATGTTCGGGACGATTTCCTTCATCCCGATGTACCTGCAGGTGGTCAAGGGGATCGCGCCGGCGGACAGTGGCGTCTACCTGATTGCGATGATGGCCGGGCTGATGACGGCCAGCGTGTCCTCGGGGCGGATCATCACGGCCTTCGGACGCTACCGTTTCCTGCCGATGCTGGCCACGGCGATCCTGTGCGGGGCCATGTTCGCCCTGTCGCGGATGACGGTCGAGACCCCGCTTTGGCAGTTGGCGCTGAACCTTTATTTCATCGGGCTGGGGATCGGGCCGAACCTGGCGGTCGGCGTCGTGGCGATCCAAAGCTCGATCCCGCGCGAGCACATGGGCGTCGGCACGGCCTCGGCGAACATGTTCCGGCTGACCGGGGGCGCGGTGGGCACCTCGATCTTCGGGGCGATGTTCAACCACGGCATGCAGCTGCACGTGGCCCCGCTGCTGCCGCAGATCGAAAGCGTGCGCCAGATCACCACCACTTTCGTGGCCGAGCTTGAAACGGGTGTGAAGGCCGAGGTGATCGAAGCCTTTGCCCAGGCGATTTCCCCGATGTTCCTGTTCGGCGCGGTAATGGCCGGGCTGGCCTTTCTGGTTTCGACACGGCTTGTGGAGCAGCCCCTGGCGGGTCCCGCGCCTGCCCGGCAAGCGCCCGCAGAGTAACCATGCACCCGGAACGACAAAGGCGCCCCCTGGGGCGCCTTTTCGTGTTTCGCAGGTCCCGGGTTCGTCCGGGACGTCGGAGCTGGATCAGATCAGAGGATGGTGGCTTCCGTGGCAGCGCGCATTGCCTCTTCTGTCACGCCATCGGCCAGCTCGACGATCTTCAGACCGCCCTCGGCCACGTCCAGAACGCCGAGATTGGTGATGATCCGGTCCACCACACCGGCGCCCGTCAGCGGCAGGGTGCAGGCCTTCAGCAGCTTGGACTCTCCGGCCTTGTTCTGGTGATCCATGACCACGATCACGCGGCCGACGCCGGCCACCAGATCCATCGCGCCGCCCATGCCCTTTACCAATTTGCCCGGGATCATCCAGTTCGCAAGGTCGCCGTTTTCGGCCACTTCCATCGCGCCCAGGATCGCTGCGGCGATCTTGCCGCCCCGGATCATGCCGAAACTGGTGGCACTGTCGAAATAGGCCGTCTTGGGAAGCTCGGTGATCGTCTGCTTGCCGGCATTGATCAGGTCGGGATCCTCTTCGCCCTCATAGGGGAAGGGGCCCATGCCCAGCATGCCGTTTTCGGATTGCAGGGTGATGTCCTTGTCGCCGACGTAATTGGCCACCAGCGTCGGAATCCCGATGCCGAGGTTCACGTACATGCCGTCTTCAAGCTCTTCAGCCGCGCGGGCGGCCATCTGGTTGCGATCCCAACCGGTGTTTTCGCTGGACATCATGCTTCCTCCCGGCTGCGCGTGGTGACTTTCTCGATCCGCTTCTCGTGGTCGCCCTTGATGATGCGGTTCACGTAGATGCCGGGCAGGTGGATGTTGTCGGGGTCCAGTTCGCCGGGCTCGACGATCTCTTCGACCTCCATGACGCAGATCTTGCCGCACATGGCCGCCGGCGGGTTGAAGTTGCGGGCCGTCTTGCGGAAGATCGCATTGCCGGTGGTATCCGCTTTCCAAGCCTTCACGATGGACAGATCGGCAAAGATGCCGGTTTCCATGATGTAGGTTTCGCCGCTGAAATCCTTGTGTTCCTTGCCCTCGGCAATCTGGGTGCCGACGCCGGTCTTGGTGTAGAAACCGGGGATGCCGCAGCCTGCGGCGCGCATCCGTTCGGCCAGCGTGCCCTGGGGATTGAACTCGAGCTCAAGCTCGCCGCTCAGGTACTGACGCATGAATTCGGCGTTCTCGCCCACGTAGGACGAGATCATCTTTCTCACCTGACGCGTCTGCAGCAGCTTGCCGATGCCGAACTCATCGACCCCGGCATTGTTGGAAGCAAAGGTCAGATCCTTCGTGCCTGCGTCCTTGATTGCGTCGATCAGCAGTTCGGGAATGCCGCATAACCCAAACCCCCCTGCGGCGATGAACATGCCGTCGAACAAGAGCCCGTCAAGGGCCTCGGCGGCGGATCCATAGACTTTCTTCATTGCGTCCTCCAATCGCTTTCGGTCACTTTGTGATCGTTACAATCAGTGAAGTCAAACAATTGCGGTGCTGCGGCATTTCACGCCGCCCTGCAGCAATCGGGTCAGATGACCCGGACCTGGGTGCCGATCGGCGTGACCGAGAACAGCTCTGCAATGGCGAAGTTATACAGGCCGATGCAGCCGTCCGAACTGGGGCGGCCGATCTTGCGCGTGTCATGGGTGCCGTGGATCAGGTAGGCGGGCCAGCCAAGGTACATGGCGTGCGTGCCAAGCGGATTGTCCGGACCCGGCGGCATGTAATGCAGGTCGGGGTTGCGTTCCATCATCGAGGCGGTGGGGGTCCAGTCGGGCCCGACGCGCTTGCGCACCACGCTGGTATAGCCGCGCCGCGTCAATTCTTCGGAGGCCGGAACAGAGGTCGGATAGATGCGGTAATCGCCCTCCGCGTTCCAGTAATGCAGCGCCCGCGACGCGGTATCGGCGACGATGGCGGATTTGCCCAGACTGTCGAAATGATCCTGCCAGCTTTGCTGTGCGAATCCGGACGTATTGCGGCGTACATGCGGCGAGGCGGCACGTTCCGCATCCGTCGGGGCGGCGTCCTGCGCCAGCAGAAGGGTGGGGGAAACCACGGGCAGCAAAGCGGCGGAGGCCCCCGTCAGGATAAGTTTTCGGCGGCTGAGGGTCATGGGAGTCTCCGTTCGCTTGGTGGCCCGAGGGGGCGTCGATCAGCGCCAATCTGGCGGTTCCGGCCCGGAGAGCCAATTCACGTCCGGGTTACCGGCGCGCGGCGTCATAAATATGCGACCACGTGAATGTGAAAAAGGGGTCCCGAAGGACCCCTGTCTGTCAGGTTGTTCTTTTCCGCTGTCCGGCGCCGTCACTCGGTCGGGGTGTCGGGCGTGGCCGCAGTCTTTGTCGCAGCCTTCGTTGTCGTCTTGGCGGCAGGCTTCTTCGCGGCCGTGGTCTTCTTTGCCGTCGCAGCCTTTGCCGGGGCCTTCTTGGCCGCCGGTTTCTTTGCAGCGGGCTTCTTGGCGGCGGCTTTCTTGGGCGCGGCCTTCTTGGTGACCTTCTTGCCGGATTTCGCCGCGCGTTCCTCGATCAGCTGCACGGCTTCTTCCATGGTCAGCTTCTCGGGGTCGCTTTCCTTGGGCAGGGTCGCGTTGATCTTTTCCCACTTCACGTAAGGCCCGTATTTGCCTTCCATGATGGCGACCGGGCCGCCCGCGTTCGGGTGTTCGCCGATCTCGCGCAGGGTCTTGGCCGCGCCGCGCCCCTTTCGGGAGGCCAGCTTTTCGGCCAGCAACTGCACCGCGTGGTTCATGCCCACGGTCCAGACGTCCTCCAGCCCTTCGAGGTTGGCATTTGTGCCGCCCCGGTCGGATGTGCTTTCGGCGTGCTTCAGATACGGTCCGTAGCGCCCGATATTGGCCCAGACGTTCACGCCGTCCTCGGGGTGCGGGCCGATCAGACGGGGCAGGGCCAGCAGGCGCACGGCGTCTTCCAGGCCGAGGTCCTCGGGGTTCCATTCCTTCGGCACCGACTGGCGCGGCGGCTTCTTGTTCTCTTCGCTCAACTCGCCCCGTTGGCAATAGGGACCAAAGCGCCCCTTCATGACATAGATCTTGTCGCCCATGTCCTCGCCCAGAAGCTTGCCTTCGGGCGGGATCGCGCTGGCCTCGGCTTCGGGGTTGGGCGGGCCGAAGGGGCGGGTATAGCGGCACTCGGGGTAGTTCGAGCAACCGATGAAGGCGCCGCCCGAACGCGCGGTGCGCATCGACAGCTTGCCCTGGCCGCAGTTCGGGCACAGGCGCGGGTCGGTGCCGTCGGGCGTCGGCGGGAACAGGTGCGGCGAGAGGACCTCGTTGATCTTGTCGAGCACCTCGGTGATGCGCAGTTCGGAGGTATCGGCAATCGCGGCCGAGAAATCGCGCCAGAAGCGCCGCAGCACCTCCTTGTAGTCGCGGTCACCGGCCGAGACGTCGTCGAGTTCCTCTTCCAGGTCGGCGGTGAAATCGTACTCGATGTATTTCGCGAAGTAGTTCGACAGGAAGGCCGTCACCAGCCGCCCCTTGTCCTCGGGGATCAGGCGGTTCTTGTCCTTCAGCACATAGCCACGGTCCTGGATCGTGGTCACGATCGAGGCATAGGTCGAGGGCCGGCCGATGCCGAGCTCTTCCATCCGCTTGACCAGCGTCGCCTCGGTGTAGCGGGGCGGGGGCTGGGTAAAGTGCTGATCCGGCGTGATCTTGCGCTTTTCGGCCGGCTCGCCCTGCTTGATCATCGGCAGGCGCTTGTCGTCGTCATCCACGACGGCGTCATCGCGGCCCTCTTCGTAGATCCGCATGAAGCCGTCGAACAGCATGACCTGCCCCGTGGCGCGCAGTTCGACCTGGCCGTCGGCGCTTGCGACATCGACGGTGGTGCGTTCAAGCCGCGCGGCCTCCATCTGGCAGGCCAGCGTGCGCTTCCAGATCAGGTCGTAAAGCTTGCGCTGGTCGTTGTCGGAAATGTGCAGCGCCGCCGCGTCCTTCGTCATGTCGGTCGGGCGGATGCATTCGTGCGCTTCCTGCGCGTTCTTGGCCTTGTTCTTGTAGACCCGCGGGCTGCCCGGCACGTAATCGGCGCCGTAGCGGTCCTTGATCGCCTCGCGCGCGGCCGTCACCGCTTCGGGCGCCATGTCGATGCCGTCGGTCCGCATGTAGGTGATGTGCCCGGCCTCGTACAGCCGCTGCGCCGTGCTCATCGTCTGACGTGCACCCATCGAGAACTTGCGGCTGGCTTCCTGCTGCAGGGTCGAGGTCATGAAGGGCGGCGAGGGGTTGCGCGCGCCGGGCTTGGCCTCGACCGATTTGACGCTCAGGTCGCGGCTGGTCACGGCCTGCACTGCGACACTGGCCGAGGTTTCGTTACCGATGTCGTAGCGGTCTAGCTTCTTGCCGCCCAGAACCGTCAGGCGGGCTTCGTATTCATTGCCGCCGGGCGTGCCGAGCAGCGCCTTCACGGTCCAGTATTCGCGCGGCTTGAAGGCCTCGACCTCCATCTCGCGCTCGACGATCAGGCGTAGGCAGACCGATTGCACCCGGCCGGCGGATTTCGCGCCGGGCAGCTTGCGCCACAGGACCGGGGACAGGTTGAAGCCGACAAGGTAGTCCAGCGCGCGGCGGGCAAGGTAAGCCTCCACCAGCGGGGCGTCGACCTCGCGGGGGTTCTTCATCGCCTCGGTGACGGCGGTCTTGGTGATCGCGTTGAAGACCACGCGGCTGACCGGCGTATCCTTGTTGATCGCCTTTCGCTTGCGCAGGGCCTCTTCGAGGTGCCAGGAAATCGCCTCGCCTTCGCGATCGGGGTCGGTTGCGAGGATCAGCGCATTGTCGTCCTTCAGCGCGTCGGCGATGGCCTTGACGTGCTTCTTGCTGTCCGAAGCGATCTCCCACAGCATTTCGAAATCGTTGTCGGTATCGACCGAACCGTTCTTGGGCGGCAGGTCCCGGACGTGCCCGTAAGAGGCCAGGACCGTGTAATCAGAGCCCAGGTATTTGTTGATCGTCTTCGCCTTGGCAGGGGATTCAACAACGACGACGGGCATCAGGATTCCTTTCGCATGGCGGCGCGACTCGGGGATTGCGCCTTGGCGGCGGAACATGTGTGGTCAGCGGCCCGGTTGTCAATGGAGCCATTTTGCTGCGGGTGCAAGGCCGCTTTGCTGGGGTTTTCCACTGCGACGGGCGGATCGGCGCCGGCAGGACAGTGAGACAATCCCTGCGATTGCTTGGGCAGGAGCGGTGGAAAGACGCCTGCGCCGGGCGCGAAACCGAAGCGCGGGGGCTTTTGCGAATCGGCTTGGCGTACAGCAGATGGGCAGCCCTTCAGCGGACAAGCGCGATCATCCCGCCGGGACACCGTTCTATGCGGCCCTGAAGCTCCAGATCCGTCAAAAGGGGGGCCACATCGCGCGCTGCGGCCGAGACATCCCGGATCAGGGTGTCCTCGGCCAGGGGCGCCGCGCCCAGCCGGTCGAGGATTGCCGCGCGCAGCGGGGCGCTGTCGGGTTTGCGCGGCGTATCGGTTGGGCCTTGGCGAACAGGTGCGCGCAGGGTTTCGGGGGCAGCGGTGGGGCCAAGCGCCTCGATCACGTCGCGGGCGTTCCGCACCAGGGTTGCGCCGTCGCGGATCAGCATGTTGCAGCCTGCCGCGCGGGGGTCGAAGGGATGGCCGGGTACGGCCAGCACGTCGCGGCCCTGGTCAAGCGCGGTGCGCGCGGTGATCAGGGAACCGGAGCGCGCGGCGGCTTCGACAACGACCACGGCGCGGGCCAGCCCGGCGACCAGGCGATTACGGGTCGGGAAATGCCGCGCCATGGGCTTCATGCCGATAGGTTGTTCGGAAACACGCAGGCCCGACCGAACGATGCGCGAGGCGAGGTCGGCGTTTTCCTGCGGGTATATCGTATCGACGCCCCCCGCCTGCACGGCCACGGTGCCGGATTTCAGGCTGGCTTCGTGGGCTTCGGCATCGACCCCCCGGGCAAGGCCCGAAACCACGACGAATCCTTCTTCGGACAGTTCAGCGGCCAGGCTGCGCGCCATGCGCAGCCCCAACGACGACGCCGACCGCGCACCGACCACGCCGACCATCGGGCGCGACAGCATTTCCGGGCGTCCCAGCACCCAAAGAAGGGGGGGCGGATCGGCAAGGTCCAGCAATTGCACCGGATAGCCCGGCCCGCCGAGGAACAGCAATTGCGCCCCGTTGCGATGGCCCCGGTTCAACTCCTGTTCGGCAGTGGCAAGGGAGCAGGGGGCATAGCTTTCCACCCCGGCGTCGCGGGCAATGCCGGGCAGCGCGTCAAGCGCGGCTTCGGCGCTGCCGTGCTCTGTCAGGAGCCGGTAGAAGGTCGCGATACCGATGCGGTGAGAGCGCAAGAGACGAAGCCATGCCAGCCGAGCATCTTCCGTGGTGGGTGGGAGTGGGGGGTGAGTGGAAGGATGTGTATCCACGACCGTCATGACTCCGTCTGCTTGCAGTACCGTCTTACGATCGTGGTGGTTAATTTACGGTAAATGCCAGAAGGCCCGGAAGGCTACGGCCTGTGCGGCGGTCTGACGCAGGGTCGGCCCGCCGCGTGTTCTGTCAGGACGCAGAGCCCCCGACGGTCAGTCCGCCGATCAGGACGGTCGGCTGGCCGACGCCCACGGGAACCCATTGCCCGGCCTTGCCGCAATTGCCCATGCCGGGGTCCAGCGCCATGTCGTTGCCAAGGGCGCGGATCTTCTTCATCGCCTGGGGGCCGTCACCGATCAGCGTGGCGCCCTTGACGGGGGCGACACGCTTGCCGCCCTTGATCAGGTAGGCCTCGGTGCAGGAAAAGACGAACTTGCCGCTGGTGATGTCGACCTGGCCGCCGCCGAAGCCGACCGCATGGATGCCGTCCTTCATGTCCGCGACGATATCATCGGGATTGGCCTCGCCGCCCAGCATGTAGGTGTTGGTCATGCGCGGCATCGGCGCATGGGCATAGCTTTCGCGGCGCCCGTTGCCGGTCGGCTCGACGCCCATCAGGCGCGCGTTCTGGCGGTCCTGCATGTAGCCGACAAGGATGCCGTCCTCTATCAGCACGTTCTTTCCGCTCGGCGTGCCCTCGTCATCCACGGTGATCGACCCGCGCCGGTCGGGAATCGTGCCGTCGTCCAGCACCGTGACACCGCGCGCGGCGACCTGCTGACCGATCAGCCCGGAAAAGGCCGAGGCGCCCTTGCGGTTGAAGTCTCCTTCCAGACCGTGGCCGACGGCTTCGTGCAGCATGACGCCGGGCCAGCCCGGACCCAGCACCACGTCCATGATGCCGGCAGGGGCGGGAATCGCCTCGAGGTTCACAAGGGCCACGCGCAGCGCCTCGCGCGCCTTCGCCTGCCAATCGGCCGCCAGCAGCAGCCCGTCGAGCGCAATCCGCCCGCCGCCGCCCGCCGTGCCCGTCTGGCGCTGCCCGTCCTGTTCCACGATGACCGAGACATTGACCCGCGTCATCGGGCGCACATCGCGCAGGATGCCGCCTTCGGGGCGGAGAATCTCGATCTCCTGGCAGGAGGCGGCGATGGTGGCCGAAACCTGCACCACACGGGGATCGAGATCGCGGCAATAGGCATCGATCTCGCGCAGGGTATCGACCTTGACCGGGAAGGAGTGGCCGGCGATCGGATCGAGGTCCGCATAAAGATGTCGGTTGGTGGCGCGCGGGGCAGGGGCCATCGCGCCGCCGCCATCGCCCACGGCCAGCCGGGCGGTGGCCACGGCCCGCTTCAGCGCAGATTCGGAGATTTCGGTGGCATGGGCATATCCGGCCACCTCCCCACGCACGGCCCGCAGGCCGAATCCCTCGGCGGCGTCATAAGAGGCGGTCCTGACGCGCCCATCGTCGAAATGCAGCATTTCGGAGCGCCGGCGTTCAAGAAACAGCTCTCCGTCGTCGGCGCCGGCGGTCGCCTCGTGCAACAGGCGCAGCGCGGCACCTTCGTCGAGCATGGTCTCGAAGGGGCGGAAGGGGGTATCGGGCATGAAAAGCGGCCTTTCTGGTCATGGCGGACAGGGCAGGATACGAAAATTCTTGATCTAAATCAAAAAAGCGTCCGTTTGCCGCAAGACCGATTATTGTTCTAAGGGCTAGAATATGGTTTTAAACGTCGACAGACAACGGGAGCGATCCCGGCTGACCATAGCGACACGCAGCAATTGATCAGGGTGACCGATGCGACTCTTGAAATCTTTCCTGGCCTTTCTGGCCGCAGTCACGGCCCTTCCCGCTTTCGCGCAAGAGCTGGAGACCATCGGCAAGCCCCATCGTGGCGGCATCGGCTTCCAGCCTGCCGCGACAGAGCTGGCCCGCGACCTGCACTGGCTTGACGGCATGCTGTTGGTGATCATCACGGTTATCGTGGTTTTCGTCACCGGCCTGCTGATCTACTGCATCGTGCGGTACAACCGCCGTGCAAATCCGAAGCCTTCGACCTTTACCCACAACTCGCCGCTTGAAATTGCATGGACGATCGTGCCGATCGTGATCCTGCTCTTCGTGCTGGCCTTCTCGCTGCCGACCCTGTTCAAGCAACAGGAAATCCCGGATGGCGATATCCATATCAAGGTGACCGGCAACCAGTGGTACTGGAGCTATGAATACACCGACGACGAGATCGTCTACGACGGCTTCATGCTGCCGAAAGAGGATCTGGCGTCGCATGGCTACGCCGAGGACGAATACCTGCTGGCCACAGATACGGCCGTCATCGTCCCGGTCGGCAAGGTCGTCGTGATGACCGTCACCGGGTCCGACGTGATCCATTCCTGGACGATCCCGGCCTTCGGTGTGAAACAGGATGCCGTGCCTGGCCGCCTCGCGCAGCTGTGGTTTGCCGCCGAACAGGAAGGCATCTATTTCGGCCAGTGTTCCGAGCTTTGCGGCAAGGACCACGCCTATATGCCGATCACCGTCAAGGTTGTGGACGAGGCGACCTACGACGCCTGGAAAGCCGCCAGCCAGGATGCGGGGCAATTCGTTCCCCTGACCGATCTGACGACAAGCTGATCCGGGCGACCCGCGCCTGTCCCTGCCGGGGCAGGCACACGGAGAGGGCCCCGGTTCAGGGACCGGTTCTCCGAAAAAGTCCGGCTATCTGAAAGAAAGACCCCATGAGCGACGCGAGCATCACCCCACAGGCAGCGACAGGCGAGGCGGAATTCGGCGATTACATCGCCCTGCTGAAGCCGCGTGTCATGTCCCTGGTCGTGTTCACCGCGTTTGTTGGGCTGGTCGCGGCGCCTGTTCCCGTGCACCCGGTCATCGCCTTTTGCGCCGTGCTGTTCATCGCCATCGGCGGCGGCGCCTCCGGGGCGCTGAACATGTGGTATGACGCGGATATCGACGCGGTGATGAAGCGCACTGCCCGCCGCCCGATCCCTTCGGGGCGGGTCGGCGCGCAAGAGGCGCTTGGCCTCGGGCTGGCGCTGGCGGGCTTTTCCTGCGTCATGCTGGCGCTGGCGGCGAATGTCTTTTCGGGGCTGTTCCTGGCCTTCACGATCTTCTTCTACGCAGTGGTTTATACCATCTGGCTGAAACGCTGGACGCCGCAGAACATCGTCATCGGCGGGGCGGCAGGGGCCTTTCCTCCGATGATCGGCTGGGCCGTGGCGACGGGCGGGGTCAGCATCGAATCGGTGCTGATGTTCCTGCTGGTCTTCATGTGGACCCCGCCGCATTTCTGGGCCCTCGCCCTGTTCATGAAAAGCGACTACGAAACTGCCGGCGTGCCGATGCTGACCGTGACACATGGCCGCCCGGCCACGCGGCGCCATATCGTCGCCTATACGCTGCTGCTGGCGCCGCTTGCGATCGGCACTGGCTTCACCTCGATCGGCGGGCCGCTTTACATGGCGGTGGCTGTCGTGCTGAACGTCCTGTTCCTGGCCGGAGCCCTGCGCATCTGGCGGCGGGATGAGACCCAGGCGGCGGCAGATGGCTACAAGGTCGAAAGAAGCTTCTTCCGCCTGTCACTGATCTACCTTTTCGCCCATTTCGCCGCGATTCTGGGCGAAGCGGTGCTGGGCCATTACGGCATGGGGGGCTGGTAAGATGCCGCTGGCTCATGAACATGAAATCCACCGCCGCCGCTTTTCCCGCAATGCCGGGCTCGGCGTGGTGCTGGGCGCCTTTGTGGTGCTGATCTTCGTGCTGACCTTCGTGAAGGTCACACAGCAAAGCATGGTCTTCCCCGATCAGCCGACCACTTCGGGCACGCCTTCCGCCCCCTTTGAAGTACAGGAAGGGCAGTGATGGACCGCAATATCAAGACCCTCTGGCAGACCGTCGGCGTCGTTGTCGTCATGGGCTCCCTCGCCTGGGCGGCGGTGCCGGCCTACAACTTTTTCTGCAAGGTCACCGGCTTTGGCGGCATCACGCAAGAGGCCGACGCCGGATCGGACATCGTGCTGGATCAGACGATCAAGGTCCGCTTCGATGGCTCGCTTGACCGCAACATGCCCTGGTCATTCCGCCCCGTGCAGCGCGAAATGGAAGTGCGCATCGGCGAAACCGCCCTTGCCTTCTACGAGGCGCATAATCCCACGGATCGTGTCGTCGCGGGCACAGCGGCCTACAACGTCACGCCCTACGAAGCGGGTGGGTTTTTCACCAAGATCGACTGTTTCTGCTTTACCGAACAGGTATTGCGGCCCGGCGAGACTGTGCAGATGCCCGTGACCTTCTACGTCGATCCCGAAATCGTCGCGGATCGCGATGCAAAGCATGTCCACACGATCACCCTGGGCTATACCTTTTACGAAACCGAACTGCCCGAAGGCTATGTCGTTCCCGAGGAACAGGCAGAGCTTCGGGTCCCGACCCCAACTGCAACCGATTTGAACTGACCCGGCCGCGGCGAGGAAGAACGATATGGCGCACGAAAAGAACCACGATTACCACATTCTCCCACCGTCGATCTATCCGTTCCTGGGGTCGGTCGGCACTTTCATCATGCTCTTCGGTGCGGTCGTCTGGATGAAGATCGCCGGGCCGTGGATGTTCCTCGTCGGCCTGGTCATCGTGCTCTACACGATGTTCGGCTGGTGGAGCGATACCGTCGCGGAAAACAAGGCCGGGGATCACACTCCGGTCGTCCGCATCGGCCTGCGCTACGGCTTTATCCTGTTCATCATGTCCGAGGTGATGTTCTTCGCGGCCTGGTTCTGGAGCTTCTTCAAAAGCGCAATTTACCCGCTTGGCCCGGAATATCCGGCCGTGGACGGTGTCTGGCCGCCCGCCGGGATCGAGACCTTCGACCCCTGGCACCTGCCGCTGATCAACACGCTGATCCTGCTGTGCTCGGGCGCGGCGGCGACCTGGGCGCACCATGCGCTGGTGCATGAAAACAACCGCAAGGACGTGAAGACCGGCCTGACCATCGCCATCGCCCTGGGGCTGATCTTCACCGCCTTCCAGGCCTATGAATACAGCCATGCGGCCTTCGGGTTCGGCGGCAACATCTACGGCGCCAACTTCTTCATGGCGACGGGCTTCCACGGGGCGCATGTGATCATCGGGACGATCTTCCTGTTCATCTGCCTGATGCGCTTCCACTCGGGTCATTTCACCCCCGAGAACCACGTCGGTTTCGAAGCGGCAGCCTGGTACTGGCACTTCGTCGATGTGGTCTGGCTGTTCCTGTTCGCCGCGGTCTATATCTGGGGCGGCTAAACCGACCTGGCCTTCAGGGACCAGACAGGGAATTTCGGAAAAGGCGCGGGGTTCCGCGCCTTTTCCTGCGAACAGGGGGGCGTGATGCGGGGAAAACTGATCGGATCGGTGGTGCTGGGGGCGGCCGGGCTGGCGCTGCTGGTGTCGCTTGGCAACTGGCAGGTGCGGCGGCTGGACTGGAAGCTGGGGGTGATCGACCGGATCGAGACACGGATGGCGGCCGCCCCCGTTGCCCTGCCCGTTTCGCCCGACCCGGAGGCGGATGCCTACCGCGCCGTCGAGGTGGCGGGCCGGTTCACTGGCCGCACCCTGCGTGTGCAATCCGCGATGGAGGGCTTCGGCGCCGGGTACCACCTGATCCAGGCGCTTGAAACGCCAGCGGACGGCAGCCTGTTGATCGACCGGGGGTTCGTCCCCCAGGGCCAGCCTCTGCCCCCCGCGCCGACGGGCGCGGTGACGATCACCGGCAATCTCCTGTGGCCTGACGAGCAGGATGGTTTCACCCCCGACCCCGACCGGCAGGCGGGGCTGTTCTATGCCCGCGATGTGCCCTCCATGGCCGGTCTGCTTGGCACGCGGGCGTTGATGGTGGTACGCCGCGACGGTCCGGCGGGGGGCGGGGCCCTTGTCGTGGCCCCCGTCGGCACCGCGGGAATCCGCAATGATCACAGGGGATATGCGATCACCTGGTACTCACTGGCCGCCGTATGGCTGGTCATGTCGGGCTTTCTGATTTATCGCATGGCCAAACAGTCGAAAGGCAAAGCAGCGTGAAATATATCTCGACACGGGGGAAAGCACCCGAGTTGACCTTCGAAGAGGCCATGCTGACCGGGCTTGCCCGTGACGGCGGGCTCTACGTCCCTGAAGAGATCCCGAGCTTTTCCAGCGAAGAGATCGCCGCCCTTGGCGGGATCTCCTACGAAGAAGCTGCCTTCCGCATCATGTGGCCCTTCCTCGGCAATGCCTTCGGGGCGGATGAATTCCGCGCCTGCATCGCGCGCGCCTATGCGGGCTTCGGTCATGCCGCCCGGGCGCCGCTGGTCCAGCTTGAGCCGAACCATTTCCTGGCAGAGCTGTTCCACGGTCCGACCCTGGCTTTCAAGGATTTCGCCATGCAGCTGATCGGTCAGCTGTTCCAGGCCGCGCTGAAGAAATCGGGGCGTCGCGTGACCATCGTCGGCGCGACCTCGGGCGATACCGGCAGCGCGGCGATCGAGGCCTTCCGCGGGCTCGACAATGTCGATGTCTTCATCCTGTTCCCGCATGGCCGCGTTTCCGAAGTGCAGCGCCGCCAGATGACCACCCCGGCGGATGCCAATGTCCATGCTCTTGCGGTCGATGGCGATTTCGACACCTGTCAGGCGCTGGTCAAGGACATGTTCAATGATTTCGCCTTCCGCGATGAGGTTGGCCTGGCCGGTGTGAATTCGATCAACTGGGCGCGGGTGCTGGCGCAGGTGGTCTATTATTTCACCTCTGCCGTCAGCCTTGGCGCGCCGGATCGCAAGGTCAGCTTCACGGTGCCCACGGGCAATTTCGGCGATATCTTTGCCGGTTACATCGCCCGTCGCGCCGGTCTGCCGATCGACAAGCTGATCGTGGCGACCAACCAGAACGACATCCTGCACCGTTGCCTGACCACCGGCGAATACCGTCCCGACGGCGTTTCGCCCTCGATCTCTCCGTCGATGGATATCCAGGTCAGCTCGAACTTCGAACGCGCGCTTTTCGACGCCCTTGGCCGCGACGGCGCCGCCGTTGGCCAGTTGATGGACGAACTGAAGGCCGGTGGCTTTACCGTGCCGCAGGGCGCGCTTGGCCATTTGCAGGACCTCTTCGCCTCCGGGCGCTGCTCCGAGGACGAGACCCGCGAGACGATCCGCGACATGCGCGCCCAGACCGGCGAATTGCTGTGCCCGCATTCGGCGGTTGCGGTGAAGGTGGCGCGCGAAATGCGCGACCCGCATGTGCCGATGGTGACGCTGGCCACCGCCCACCCGGCCAAGTTCCCCGATGCGGTCGAAGCGGCCTCGGGGCTGCGACCGGGCCTGCCGCCACGTATGGCGGACCTGTTCGAACGTCCCGAACGTTTGACCCGTACCAGCAACGATCTGGCCGAAATTCAGGCGTTGATCCGCGATAAAAGGGCAGAAGCATGAGCGTAGAACTAAGCACCCTCCCGAACGGATTCCGCATCGTTTCGGAACATATGCCGGGCCTGCAATCGGCCTCCATCGGGATCTGGATCGCCGCCGGTGGCCGCCATGAACGCCCTGAACAGAATGGCATCGCCCATTTCCTTGAACATATGGCGTTCAAGGGCACGCGGACCCGCAGCGCGTTGCAGATCGCCGAAGTGATCGAGGACGTGGGCGGCTATATCAACGCCTATACCTCGCGCGAGGTGACCGCCTACTACGCCCGTGTCCTGCAGAACGATGTGCCGCTGGCTCTGGAAGTCATCGCAGATATCCTTCGTGATTCCGTCTTTGATCCGCACGAGATCGAGGTCGAGCGCGGCGTGATCCTGTCCGAGATCGGGCAGGCGCTTGATACCCCTGACGACGTGATCTTCGACTGGCTTCAGGAACGCGCCTATCCCGAACAGCCCCTGGGCCGCACCATCCTCGGCCCCGAAGAGCGCGTGCGCGCCTTCACCCGCGAGGACCTGTCGGGCTTCGTGCGCGAACATTACGGACCGGGGCAGATGATCTTGTCCGCTGCCGGGGCCGTCGATCACGCGCAGATCGTGCAGATGGCCGAAAAGCTGTTCGGCGACATGGCCGCCCACGGCCAGCCCGACCTTGTGCCTGCCCGTTTCGTCGGTGGCGAGATCCGGCACGAGAAGAAGCTGGAACAGGCCCATGTGACCATCGGCTTCGAAAGCCCCGATTACCGCCACAAGGATGCCTATGCGGCGCAGATCTATTCCGCCGCGCTTGGCGGGGGCATGTCGTCGCGGCTGTTTCAGGAGATCCGCGAAAAGCGCGGCCTCTGCTACACGATCTTTGCCCAGGCCGGCGCCTATACCGACAGCGGCATGACCACGATCTACGCCGGCACTACCGGCAAGCAGATCGGAGAACTGTGCGAACTGGTGCTGGACGAGATGAAGCGGGCAGCCGACGGTATTTCCGAAGCCGAGGTCAACCGGGCCCGCGCCCAGATGAAGGCCGGCATGCTGATGGGGCTCGAAGGGGCCTCCTCCCGCGCCGAACGCCTGGCCCGGATGATCGAGATCTGGGGCCGGGTCCCCGACCTTGACGAAATCGTCCAGCGGATCGATTCCGTGACGCCCGAGGAAATCCGCGCCCATGCGGAACACATGGCGACCCGCGCCCCGATGGCGCTGGCGCTATACGGGCCGGTAGCCAATGCGCCCGATTTCGCGGGTCTGTCGGCCCACCGCGCCGCCTGATGCTGCGGAACCGCCGGAAGGTCCGGATAGAGACGGAGCGCATGGTGCTCCGTCCGCCGATCCATGCCGACTACCGCGACTGGACGACCCTGCGCCATTCGAGCATGGATTTCCTGACCCCCTGGGAACCGGCCTGGTCCGAAGATCACCTGTCGCGCCGCAGTTTCACCAACCGGGTCTATTGGGCGCAACGCTCGGTCACCGGGGGCACCGCGGTGCCACTGTTCCTGCTGAACCGCGCGGACGACAGGCTTCTGGGCGCGATCACCCTCGACAATATCCGCCGGGGGCCGAGCCTGTCGGGCACGCTCGGCTATTGGATCGGGGAACGATACGCCCGCCAGGGCTATATGCGCGAAGCGATCTCGGCTGTTGTGCACCACGCCTTTCATCGCCTTGACCTGAGCCGGATCGAAGCAGCCTGCCTGCCGGAAAACACGCCTTCGCGGCGCCTGCTGGAAAGCTGCGGGTTCAAGTACGAGGGCGTCGCGCAAAGCTATCTTCAGATCGACGGCCGCTGGCGCACCCATGTGCTCTACGCCGCGCTGCGCATCGACAGACGCGGACGCACCGACGCGGGCTAAGCCGCCGTTGCCCGGTCCGCTCTGCGCATGGCGCCAATCTGAATTGGCCAAAATGCGGGCAAAGGGTGGTGTTTTTCGCCCCTTATCCCCCGGTAACGCCAGAGTTACCCAAAGGCGGCGACACTTTCGCTAGGATCTTACTGAAAGGTTCCCCTGCGGAAGGATCAGCCCATGTCCCGTTGCTCTGCCTTTGCGGCTTTCACCACTTTGCCGGCCCTGGCCGCGCTTTTCCTGCCCGATCCAGCCCCGGCGCAGGGCCGTGTCAGCCATTGTATCGCCATCGCCGATGCCGCGCCGGGGATCACCCATCTGCACAAGGCCAGCTTTCGTGATCCGGTGCCGGATTTCTCGGTCCGCATCCAGTACCTGACCCACTCCGCCTACCTCATTCAAAGCGCCGGGGGGGTGTCGGCAGTGACCGATTTTCCAGGCTTCATCGGCACGGCTGATTTCATTCCCGATGTGGTGACGATGAACCATGCGCATTCCTCGCATTTCACAGCCCATCCCGATCCGCTGATCCCCCATGTGCTGCCCGGCTGGTCCGAGGATTTCGGCATCGCGGTCGATCACCACGTCGAGGTCGGGGATATGCTGGTGCGCAATGTCTCGACCGACATTCGCTCGGGTCAGGACGGGATCGAGGAAGACGGCAATTCGATCTTCATCTTCGAGGTCGAGGGCCTCTGCATCGGCCATCTCGGCCACCTGCATCACGAACCGAACGAGGCGCAATATGCCGCGATCGGGCGGCTCGACGTGGTGATGGTTCCGGTGGATGGCGGCATGACCCTGAACACCGAAACGATGGTGCGGGTGGTGGAGCGGATGAAAAGCTCGGTCGTCCTGCCGATGCACTGGTTTTCCGGCACCAGCCTGACCTGGTTTCTGAATGAGGTTTCCGGCACTTTCGACATCGACGTGCGTGAGGAAAGTGCGATGACCCTGTCGCTGCGCGATCTGCCAAGGCGCCCGACCATCGTCGTGCTGCGCCCCGAAACCCTCAGAGATCCGGATTGAATGTCAGGAAGGTGGAGCAGGGGCTTCAGGCCGCCCGCGTGACCTCGCCCGTGACGCCTTGCCAGGCGCCGTCTATCAGTTCCAGCCCCAGAACCCGATCCGGGTTGGTTGGCGGGGGCATTGCGATCCCTTCCAGCCGGGAAAATCCGAAACGGGCGTAATAGGGCGCGTCCCCGACCAGCAGCACGCGCTGCCAGCCACGTTCCCCGGCGGCGGTCAGCGAGGCATGGATCAACATGCCACCCAGACCTTCGCCCTGGTGCACCGGGTGCACGGCTACCGGCCCCAGCAGCAGCGCCTGCGCCGTGCCGATCCGCACCGGCCAGTAGCGGATTGCCCCGGCCACGATCCCCTGGATGTCGCGCGCGACCATGCTCAGCCCCTCGACCGGGGGCACGTCATCGCGCAGGCGGTAGGAACTGAGCGCGGTGCGTCCCGGTGCGAAACAGAGATCGTAGAGGCCCTCGACCTCCCACCAGTCGTCCATCCGTTCGGGTGTCAGTGTAAACATGCGCGGCTCTTGCCTTTGTGGTGGAAAGGCCCCTAGCACGGGACAGGATCAGCTACAAACGGATCGAGAAACGATGTTCTACACCACCGCCGAAGGCCACCCCCTGCCGCATGACCCCTTCAAGGCGATCGTATCCCCACGTCCCATCGGCTGGATTTCCACCCGGGGTGCGGCGGGCGACAACCTGGCGCCCTATTCCTTCTTCAACGCGGTGGCCGACGCCCCGCCGCAAGTGGTCTTTTCCTCAACTGCGCAGAAGGCCGACCGCAGCTTTGGCAAGGACAGCGTCGCGCAGATCGGCGAAACCGGGGTCTTCTGCGTCAATATCGTCAGCTATGTCCTGCGCGATGCAATGAATACCTCATCGGCCCCGCTACCCGCAGGTACGGACGAATTCATCGCCGCCGGTCTGGAAAAGGCCGAATGCAACACCATCGATTGCCCGCGCGTGGCGGCCGCGCCCGCGGCGCTGGAATGCCGGATGCTGGCGATGCAGCATTTGAAAGGGGACAACAATATCCTGGTGATCGGAGAGGTGACCGCCGTGCACATCCAGGACGCCCTACTGCGCGACGGCATGCTGGACGTTACCGGCTATCAACCGCTGTCCCGCCTCGGCTACCGCGATTACGCAGCCGTGGAAACTGTCTTCCCTCTGAGCCGACCGGGCCGGAATTAAAGGCCGCGCCTCCGCCTCGTCATCTGGCCGGAAATACTCCGGGGGAGCGCAGGCCGACCCCGTCGAGGGGACGGCCTGCGCGGGGGCAGAGCCCCCGGCCCCCCGGCGCCCGTGACCTCAGTGACCGCCCAGAATGCCGGTGCGCACACCGTAATCCACGGCCAGCTCGTATTCGGGGTCGTCCGAACTGTCGACCATCAGATGCCCGGCCTTCTTCAGCAGGTCATGGCACGCCCGGCTGAGATGGCGCAGCTGGATCTTCTTGCCTGCGGCTTCATATTTCGCCGCGATGGATTCGATGGCCTGCAGGGCGGATTGATCCACCACGCGGCTCGCCTGGAAGTCGATGATCACCAGCGACGGATCGCCCGTCACGTCGAACAGTTCGATAAAGCCATCGGTCGAGCCGAAGAACAGCGGGCCGTTGACCTGGTAGACCTTGGCGCCTTCGTCAGAGACATAGGTTTGCGCATGGATCCGGCGCGCGTTGTTCCAGGCATAAGCCAGGGCCGAGACGATGACACCGATGACCACAGCCGTTGCGAGGTCCGTCAGCACTGTCACGATTGTCACCAGCACGATGACCACGGCATCGGTCAGCGGCACCCGGCGCATGATCTTGAAGCTGTTCCAGGCAAAGGTCCCGATCACCACCATGAACATCACGCCGACCAGCGCGGCGAGGGGGATCTGCTCGATCAGCGGGGCGCCGAACAGGATGAAACTCAGCAGGCAGAGCGCCGCGAAGATCCCGGCGATCCGCGTCCGCCCGCCTGAATTCACGTTGATCATCGACTGGCCGATCATGGCGCAGCCGCCCATGCCGCCGAACAGGCCGGTCACCACATTGGCGGTCCCCTGGGCCACGCATTCCTGGCTAGCGCCGCCGCGCTGGCCGGTGATCTCGCCCACCAGATTCAGGGTCAGCAGGCTTTCGATCAGACCCACGGCGGCCATGATGACCGCATAAGGTAGCACGATATGCAGGGTTTCCCAGGTGAAGGGCACCATGGGAATATGGAAGCTCGGCAGCCCGCCCGCGATCGAGGCCATGTCGCCGACACGCGGCACGTCGAGCCCGAAGAGGATGACGAGGAAGGCGGTGATCCCGATGCCCGCCAGCGGGGCGGGAATGATCCGCGTCAGCTTGGGGGTGAAGTGGATGATCGCCATGGTCAGCGCCACAAGGCCCAGCATCAACATCAGCGGCCCGCCGGACAGCCATTCACCGCCCGAGGTCCCGTGACCGGACACCTCGGCCGTGCCGGGCACCTTGAATTGCGTCAGCTGCGCCAGGAAGATCACGATGGCCAGCCCGTTGACGAAGCCCAGCATCACCGGGTGCGGCACCAGCCGGATGAACTTGCCCCAGCGCATGAAGCCGACGAAGATCTGGATGACCCCCATGACAACCACGGCGGCGAACAGGTATTCGGCTCCGTGCTGGGCGACAAGTGCAACGATCACCACGGCAATCGCCCCGGTCGCACCCGAGATCATGCCGGGCCGCCCACCCAGGATCGCCGTGACCAGCCCGATGATGAAGGCGGCGTAAAGCCCGACCAGCGGGTTGACCCCGGCGACAAAGGCAAAGGCCACCGCTTCGGGAACCAGCGCCAGCGCGACCGTCAACCCGGACAGCAGTTCGATCCGCACCCGGTCAAGGCTCAGCCCTTCGGTGGGGGATAGCCGGAGATCCGGCAGGGTGATCCGCTCGGCAAAATCCGAGAAGGAGGGCTTGGGCATATGATGTCCTGCGCGCTTGGGATGAAATTTTGGTGTCGCGCTCCGATAGCGCGTTTGCCCCATCGCGGCAAGACAGGGGGGCATTTCGCGCGCGCCTGCGGTCTTGCTGGGCGTCGCGGGGCGACGTTCGGGGGGCAATCGGGGCCGCTGCGCGCAATCCCGTTGCAGCGCGCGCATGGGCACGGCAGGTTTCCCCGCAGGGCGTGACCCTGCGGTTCAGCGCCGCGACAGGCCCGAATGGCGGCAACAGGACAGGAGACCGGGCGATGACGGAAACCATGCTGGCGGTGATCGGCGGATCGGGGCTCTATGATATCGACGGGCTGCAAGACGCCCGCTGGCAGGCGGTGGACAGCCCCTGGGGCGCGCCTTCGGATGACATTCTGACCGGCACGCTCGACGGGATAAAGCTGGCCTTCCTGCCGCGCCACGGCCGTGGGCATGTGCATTCCCCGACCGACGTGCCCTACCGCGCCAATATCGACGCGCTGAAGCGGATCGGGGTGACCCATGTACTTTCGGTCTCAGCCTGCGGATCCTTCCGCGAGGCGATGGCGCCGGGGGATTTCGTCATCGTCGATCAATATATCGACCGCACGGTGCTGCGCGAAAAAAGCTTTTTCTCCAGCGGGATGACGGTCCATGTCTCGATGGCGCACCCGGTTTGCGCCGATCTGGCTGCCGCTGCCGCCGAGGCCGCGCGCAAGACCGGGGTCACGGTGCATGACGGCGGCTGCTATCTGGCGATGGAGGGGCCGCAGTTCTCGACCCTGGCGGAAAGCCGCATGTACCGGGAAAGCTGGGGGTGCGACGTGATCGGCATGACCAACATGCCCGAGGCCAAGCTGGCCCGGGAAGCCGAGCTGCATTATGCCTCGGTCGCCATGGTCACGGATTACGACAGCTGGCATCCCCAGCACGGCGAGGTCGATATCAAGCAGATCGTCGCGGTGCTGAAGGGAAATGCCGCCCGTGCCCGCAGCATGGTGGCGCATCTGGCGGGCGCGATGGCGGACCTGCCGGCGGCAGGCTGTGCCACGGGTTGCGATCACGCGCTTGATTTCGCGGTGCTGACCGCGCCGGAAAAGCGTGATCCGGCCCTGAAGGCCAGGCTGGATGCGGTGGCGGGCCGGGTGATCGACGCGCCGCGATAAGGCGGGGCGGGGGCCTGCCCGAGGGTAGGGTTTACCTTACGTTACCCGCGCGCACCGCAATGTTACCCTGGGTCATATTTCAGAATGTGACTCAGGGAGTTGTCCGCATGACCAAGGCTCAGATCCGACTTCTGCAAGGCAAATTGACCAGGCTCGGGCTATACGATGGCGCGATAGACGGGGTGGCCGGCCCCATGACGCTGGCGGCCTTGCCCGCCTGTTTCGCCGCTATGAACCAGCTTGCCCCGCCCGATTTCGCGAGGTGGGGCAAGTCGCGCCGCTGCATCGCCGCCATGCAGGCCTATGCCCTGTCCGAAGCGATCGACGCCGGGGTGATCGACGGCCTCTGGGGGCCGCAAACTGATTTTGCCATCATGGCGCTGGCGCAAAAGGTGGCAACCGGTCAGGTTCGTCAGTTCAACGATGAAGGCCCGGACGAGATCCGCAATCCGGCAGGCTTTCCCGATGAAACGCGGTCTCAGGCCGAGCTTGTGGCCTTCTACGGCCCCGCTGGCACGGCGGACGGCCGCATCCGCCCGCCGCTGGTCAGGGTGCCGCTGCCCTGGAAGATGAAACTGGCCTGGGCCAAACATCAGACGCGCAGTTTCCTCTGGGCTCACGAAAAATGCGCCGAGAGCCTGGTCAGGGTGCTCGCCCGCGTCGATGCCCTTTATGCGCCGGCGCAGAAAACCGACCTTGGCCTCGACCTGTTCGGCGGCGATTACGCGCCCCGCCTGATGCGCGGGGCGGACCGGGCCTCGCTGCATTCCTGGGGCATCGCGTTTGATTTCGACCCCGCCCGCAACCGCCTGCGGGACAACCTCTTCGAGGCGCGACTGGGCCAGCCCGACGCGATCCCCTTCTGGGAAGCCTGGGAAGCCGAAGGTTGGTGCAGCCTGGGCCGTGTGCGCAATTACGACTTCATGCATGTGCAGGCCGCCCACCGGGCCTATTGAGTCTTCGGGGCATTCCCCAAAGTCGTGCCGACGATTTTCGGGTGACAAACCGGTCGCGCCTTGGCACCAAGGCGCGATATTGCCCTTGCCCGAAAGGACCTGCCCCCGTGAAGACCGTCAGGGACTACATCCGTACCATTCCCGATTTCCCCCACGAAGGAATCCTGTTCCGGGACGTGACCACGTTGTTCGCGGACCCGCGCGGGTTGCGTCTGGCGGTGGATCAACTGCTGCATCCCTATGCCGGCGCGCCCATCGACAAGGTCGTCGGGCTCGAGGCGCGCGGCTTCATCCTTGGCGGGGCCATTGCGCACCAGTTGGGCAAGGGGTTCGTCCCGATCCGCAAGAAGGGCAAGCTGCCGGGGCCGACCATCGGGGAAAGCTATACGCTGGAATACGGCGAAGCCTCGGTCGAGATCCACAATGATGCCATCCAGCCCGGCGAAAAGATCCTGCTGGTCGATGATCTGCTGGCCACCGGCGGCACCGCCGAGGCGGGGATCAAGCTGATCGAACGGCTGGGCGGAGAGATCCTTGGCTGCGCCTTCATCATCGACCTGCCGGATCTGGGCGGTCGGGACAAACTTGTCGAAATGGGCATGAACATTCACAGCCTCTGTACCTTCGAGGGTCTTTGACGGGGCCCTGTGGCGGGCCGCCATGGAAGAGGAGGTTCGTCCGTAGGTGTTCGAATTTTCGCGCGGCGTAAGGGACCCTTAAAGGACGGCTTGCTAGGAATGGATCACCGGCCGCAAGGCCGCGTCTGCTTGCACGGCTCCTGACGGAGCCACATGCGCCCTGCCATTGTCCCCCTCGGCAGGGCGCACCCTTTTCCGGCCCTGCAATGCCGGTGTCAGGTCAGCACGGCACCGGGGTTCAGGATGCCATTGGGATCGAACAGGGCCTTGATGCCGCGCATCATTTCCAGCTTTACCGGATCGCCATAGCGCGCAAGATCCGGGGCCTTCAGCCGCCCGATGCCATGTTCGGCGCTGATTGACCCGCCATAGGCCACCACCAGATCATGGATGACTTTCATGATCCGCAGTTTCTGACCCGCGTAGTCTGCTCTGTCATGTCCCTTTGGCGGGAAGACGTTGTAATGCAGGTTGCCGTCGCCCAGATGGCCAAAGCAGTTCAGCCGATAGGGACCAAGGGCTGCGATCTGTGCGCGGCCCTCGTCGATGAAGGCGGGCAGGGCGCGGATCGGCACCGAGATGTCGTGGCTCGAGATTGACCCCACGAGGCGGTTCGCCTCGGGGATGGCTTCGCGCAGGCGCCAGAAATCCACCGCCTGGGCCTCGTTCTGGGAAATCAGGCCATCGCTGACCAGCCCGGCCTCGAAACCTTCGGCAAAGATCGTCTCCATCACCGTTTCGGCGTCCGAGAACAGGCCAAGGTCGACCAGCACCATCCAGTCCGGGGCGGGATCGAACAGGCGGCGGGTGTCCGGCATTGTCTCTGCCAGGAAATCAAGGCCCACCCCCGAGATCAATTCGAAGGCCGAGATCCCGTCGCCGGCATGGCCCCGCGCCAGTGCCAGCAGATCCAGCGCCTGCGCGGGTGACCCCGTGACCATCAGCGCCACGGACCGGCTGCGCGGGCGGGGGAACAGCTTGAACGTGGCGGCGGTGATGACCCCCAGCGTGCCTTCCGAGCCGATCATGAGGTTGCGCAGGTCATAGCCGGTGTTGTCCTTGCGCAGCCCGGTCAGGGTGTTCATCACGCGGCCATCGGCCAGGACCGCCTCGACCCCGAGGCAAAGTTCGCGCGCATTGCCATAGCGCAGCACATTGGCCCCGCCGGCATTGGTGCCCAGCACCCCGCCGACGCGGGCCGAGCCCTGCGCGCCGAAGCTGAGAGGGAACAGGCGATCTGCGTCAAGCGCGGCATTTTGCAGGTCCTCGATCACCACGCCGGCCTCGACCGTGGCGACATTGCCCACCGTGTCGATGCTGCGGATGCGGTTCATCCGTTCCAGTGTCAGCACCAGTGGGGTGGGGCCGTCGGGCATGATCTGACCGCCGCACAGGCTGGTGCCGCCACCATAGGGGATCACGGGCACGCGGGCGGCATTGGCAGCGGCCAGGATCGTCGCCACCTCTGTTGTGGAGCCGGGGGCCAGGACCAGTTCTGCATGACCCTTCCAGACGCCGCGGGGTTCGCGGTTGTAGGGCGCGGGATCGGCCCGAAAAGCGGCCTGCGGCAGTTGGGCGCGCAATTGCGTCGTCAGGGTAGTGTCGGCGGGGGACAGCGGCGGAATGGTCATGGCCGGTTGGGTCTTTCGAAGGGCCGGGCCGGGTCAGCCGACAAGGCGCAGATGGGCATTGACGGCCTCGCGCACCGATTGCTCTCCGCGTTCGGCGGCGGCTTCGATGACGGCGCGGACCTCGGCCAGGTCGACCTTCAGCAGCAGGCTTTTCACCGGTCCGATGGAGGCCGGGCGCATCGACAGGGCATGCAGGCCCATGGCGGCCAGGCAGACGGCCTCTACCGGGCGGCCCGCGTCTTCGCCACAGAAGCTGAGCGGGGTGCCGGTTTCCTCGCAACGCTCGACGATGCGTTGCAGGAAGGTCAGGAAGGAAACGTTCAGCGTGTCGTAGCGTTTGCGGACCCGTTCGTTTTCGCGGTCCGCGGCAAAGAAGAACTGCTTGAGGTCATTGCCGCCGATCGAGACAAATTGCACTTCCTCGAAGAACTGGCGCGGGGCGAAGGCGAGGCTGGGCGTTTCCAGCATGGCGCCGATTTCCAGCGATGAAGGCAATGCGTGACCCAGGATACGTTCGCGTGCCAGCGCCTTGTCCATCTCGGCGCGGGCCGCCTTGAATTCCTCGTATTGCGCGACAAAGGGGAACATTACCGACAGAGGGCGGCCATTGGCGGCCCGGATCAGCGCCTGCAGCTGCATCCGCATGACGCCGGGCTTGTCCAGCCCGACGCGGATCGCCCGCCAGCCGAGCGCCGGGTTGGGTTCATCCGTCTTCTTCATGTAGCTCAGGACCTTGTCCGAGCCGATGTCGAGCGTGCGGAACACGACCCGCCGGCCGCCAGCATTGTCCAGCACATGAGCATAGAGCTTGGAGAGCTCCGACCGGGTCGGCATCTTGTTGCGGATCAGGAACTGAAGCTCGGTCCGGAACAGACCGACGCCTTCGGCCCCCGACCCTTCGAGAGACGGCAGATCGGCCATCAGACCGGCGTTCATGGTCAGAGAGATCCGCGTGCCGCAACTGGTCACCGCCGGCGTGTCGCGGATCGAGGCATAGCGTTGCTGCGCTTCGGCCTGCATCGCGATCTTGTCGCGGAAGGCGCTGACGACCGTGTCCTCGGGGCGCAGATGGGCCAGACCGTTGTCGCCATCGACCATGATCAGGTCACCGTTCAGGGCCTCGGTCGTGATGTTGGACGCATGGATGATCAGCGGGATCGCCAGGGCGCGGGCGACGATGGCCGCGTGACTGCCGACAGAGCCTTGTTCCAACACGATGCCGCGCAGCGTGCGCCCGTAATCCAGCAGCTCCGCCGGGCCGATGTTGCGGGCCACGAGGATCGGATCGACCGGGATCTCGGCACCGGTCTCCTTGCCCTGGCCGGTCAGGATGCGCAGCAGGCGGTTGGACAGGTCGTCCAGATCATGCAGCCGTTCCCGCAGATAATGATCCGCGGCGCTGGTCAGCCGGATGCGGGCGGCGGTCTGTTCCTTTTCAACGGCGGCTTCTGCGGACAGGCCGACATCGATGTCCTCTTCCATGCGGCGCATCCAGCCCTTGGAATTGGCGAACATCCGGTAGGTTTCCAGCACTTCGAGCTGATCCGCATCGCCCTGGCTGGCGGTGGCCAGCATCTTGTCGACCCCGACGCGCAACTGTTCGACGGCCTCGTGCAGGCGTTCACGTTCGCGGACCGGATCATCCGCGATCGGGTTGGTGATGACCACGCGGGGTTCATGAAGCCAGACGTGCCCTTCGGCGGCGCCTTCCTGAGCGCAGGCGCCGCGGAACATCACCGGCTTGGTATGGCGCTTGGTCATCGGGGCGTTGTCGCCGACGAAGGCGCCAAGCTCGGCCATCTCGGCCAGCACCATGGCGACAACTTCCAGGGCATAGATCTCGTCGTCGGAATACTTGCGCGCGGTCCTGGATTGCACCACCAGCACGCCAAGGGTCTCGCCAAGCCGCTGGATCGGCACGCCGCCGAAGGAAGAATATATCTCTTCCCCGGTTTCCGGCATGAAACGGAAGCCCTGTTCCTTGGGCGCGTCGGCGGTGTTGATGACATTGCCGGTGCGCGCCACCCGCCCGACCAGGCCTTCGCCAAGGCGCATACGGGTTTCATGGACTGCACTGGGGTTCAGCCCTTCGGTGGCGCAGAGTTCCAGGGTCTCGGCATCGCGGAACAGGTAGACCGAGCAGACCTCGGTCAGCATGGAATTTGCAATCAGCCCGGTGATCCGGTCAAGCCGCGCCTGGCCATGCCCGTCCTCGGCCATGACTTCGCGCAACCGCCCGAGCATCTTGCGGCTATCGGTCTGATTCTCGTCGCCCATTTCGCGGCTCCCATGTCTTCCGGCGCCGGGACTGAATAGACCACAACGGATCGTGAAGCGAAATGGCTAAGTGACGCGGGATCGCATCGGTTGCGGCGGATTGGTGCGTATCGGGGGGAAGGGGAGCCGCCACACTTGGGGCAGCTGGCCTCAATTCACCCCGGAGTATTTTCGACAGGGTGCCGTCAGGGCCGCGGCCGGTGAGGGCCGCGGCTAGGGTCATGGCGGCCCGGTCAGGCGGATTTTTCGAGGCCGAAGGCGTCGTGCAGGGCCTGAACGGCCAGTTCGAGGTACTTGCGGTCGATCAGGACCGAGATCTTGATTTCCGAGGTCGCGATGACCTTGATGTTGATGCCTTCGTCCGACAGCGTCTGGAACATCCTGGCCGCCACGCCGGATTGCGAGCGCATGCCGATCCCGACGGCAGAAAGCTTGCAGACGCCGGTATCGGCGACAAGTTCCGCGAACTTCAGATCGCCACGGGTCTGGGCGTCCGCCATGGCTTTTTCGGCCCGTTTCACCTGGTCGATGGGGCAGGAGAAGGTCATGTCGGTCAGCCCATCTTCGGCGATGTTCTGAATGATCATGTCGACGTTGATCCCCGCCTCGGAAAGCGGGCCGAAGATGGCGGCGGCGATGCCGGGCCGGTCCTCGACCGAGACCAGGGTCATTTTCGCTTCGTCACGCGAAAAGGCGATACCGTTGACGACGTTGGATTCCATGATGTCCTCCTCGGCACAGACAAGGGTGCCGGCAGTGTCGGATTGTTCCTCGAAACTGGAAAGAACCCGCAGTTTGACGTTATAGCGCATCGCCAGTTCGACCGAGCGGGTCTGCAGGACCTTGGCGCCGAGCGAGGCCAGTTCGAGCATTTCCTCGAAGGCGATCCGGTCGAGCTTGCGGGCCTTGTCGCAGACGCGGGGGTCGGTGGTGTAGATCCCGTCGACATCCGTGTAGATGTCGCAGCGTTCGGCATCAAAGGCGGCGGCAAAGGCGACGGCGGTGGTGTCAGATCCCCCCCGGCCGAGGGTGGTGATGCGGCCTTCGGGCGAGACGCCCTGGAAGCCGGCGACCACGGCGACCTTCATGCCTTCGGCGAATTTCGCCATGATGTTTTCGGGGGGGATTTCCTCGATCCGAGCGGCGCTGTGGGCGGAGTTGGTCTTCAGCGGCACCTGCCAGCCCTGCCAGGACCGTGCGGGCACGTCCATTTCCTGCAAGGTCAGGGCCATCAGCCCGGCGGTGACGTTTTCGCCCGAGGAAACAACCGCGTCATATTCGCGTGCGTCATACATGGGCGAGGTTTCGTTCACCCAGCCGACCAGTTCATTGGTCTTGCCCGACATGGCCGAGACGATGACGATCACGTCATAGCCCTTGGCCACTTCGACGCCGACGCGCTTTGCCGCGCGGCGGATACGGTCGAGATTGGCGACGGATGTGCCGCCGAACTTCATTACGAGAACAGGCATATGTGTCTTCGCCCAGGTCCAGACTTCGGATTGCGGGGGGTTTACGCGCAGTCCGCGAGGGGCGCAAGCGGGCAATGACAGAGCAGGGACAGGGTGGGGGTGGCGCGCAGGGCGATCAGCGGGTCGCGCTGCCGCGTCAGTTGGTCTTGCGGCGCGGGGTGAAGGGCAGGGGCAGGACCGGGACGCCGTCTTCCAGAAGGGCGCGGGCTTCTTCGGGGCGGGCTTCGCCGTAGATGGCGCGTCCGGGCTTTGCGCCGTCGTGGATCTCGCGCGCCTGACGGGCGAAATCCTTGCCCACGTAATCGGCGGTTGCCTCGACCTTGCGACGCATCTCGGCCATTGCCTGTTCGGCCTGAAGTTGAGCCGCTTCGGTCTGAAGCGGATTGGAGCCGGGCGCGGCGTCGTCCCCGCGCGAAGTCTGCACACGCGGGGCCATCGGGGCCTTGTCGACATGCGCCGAGCCGCAGATGGCGCAGGTGATCATGCTGGCACCCTGAAGCTTTTCAAAGGCTTCGGACGATTGGAACCAGCTGTCAAAGCGGTGGTCCCGGTCACATTTCAGGGAAAACTGGATCATCGCGGCGCGGCGCCTGCCTGTCTTGCTATGGATGCCTGGCCCCTGGACGGGGCATGGGGCGGAACGGCCGCCCTTGCATATCACATAATTCCCGCAGGGCCGGATGCAAGCCTTGTCGCTGACGCGAGGTCTGGCGCGGGCGCCGGTGCCACCAAAACAGGCCGGGGTACCAACTGGGCGTCGGGATCGTCCGACGGGGGGCGACACGGCCTAGAAGCTGACGGCCTCGGGGTCGAACTGGCGCAGCAATTGGGCCAGTTCGGGTTCATCCACAAGGCGCGCGGCCTTCTTGCGCGACACCCATTTGCGGCGGCGCTGGCCGGCTTCGGGGAACTGGCGTTTCAGGTGGTCGACCTCGACCGGGTAGACAACGCAGCGGCAGGGCAGGGCGGCCCCGTCATCCAGCATCTTGTCATAGCCATAGGTGCCAAGTGCTTCGTCGGAGACACGGCCCGAAACGCCGGCCTCTTCATAGGCTTCGCGCAGGGCGGCGTTTGCCGGCGAGCGGTTTTTCATCGGCCAGCCCTTGGGCAGGATCCATCGTCCGGTACCGCGCGAGGTGATCAGCAGGATTTCGGGGCGGTCCTTGACCATGCGATAGGTCAGGGCCGCATATTGGGCATGGCTGCCTTGCAAGCAAGCGGCTTGGGGCGGCGAAGTCATCGTGAGATGTGCCACGCCCTGAACGTCGGGTTCGATCAATTCCGCCTGTGCTGTCACGCTTGCCTGCCTCTCCTCACTTCGAAACTGCCCCGTTTTTCCACCCCACGAGGGGCTGACCGGGATCTTGCGTTGAACTCCACATGTAGTGGAATCCTTATCAGTCGAGAGATTGAGGGCGTTTTATGAAAAATTCATTAACAATTGTGGCCAATCCCGCCGGCGCCGGGCCGTGGTGGCATAAAAACAAGCGGGCCGGGACGATTTTGCCCCGACCCGCCTGATATTGCAGCAGTCAAGGGGATCAGCGGTCCGAGACCTGCCAGCGCGGATTGATCCAGGGCGCAACGTTTTCAGCCGCCAGGGGGGCCTTGCCAAGGATGTGATCCGACGCCTTTTCGCCCACCATGATCGAGGGCCCGTTGAGGTTGCCATTGGTGATGCGCGGGAAGATCGAACTGTCCGCCAGCCGCAGGCCCTCGACCCCGATCACGCGGCATTCCGGGTCCACGACGGCCATGGGATCATCAGCACGTCCCATGCGGGCGGTGCCGCAGGGGTGATAGGCGCTTTCGGCATGTTCGCGGATATGATCGTCCAGGGCGGCGTCGCTTTGGGCGGCATCTCCCGGCATGATCTCTTTTCCGCGATAGGGGTCAAAGGCTTGCTGGCCGAAGATCTCGCGCGTCAGACGGATGCAGCGCCGGAAATCCTCCCAGTCGCTGTCTTGTGACATGTAATTGAAGAAGATGCGCGGGTCCTCGCGCGGGTCGGCCGATTTCAGCGTCACCTCGCCCCGGCTTTCCGACCGCATCGGCCCCACATGGGCCTGGAAACCGTGGCCTTCAGCGGCGGCCTTGCCATCATAGCGTACGGCTATGGGCAGGAAATGGTACTGGATGTCGGGATATTCGACCCCGGCTTTCGAGCGCAGGAAGGCCGCGCTTTCGAACTGGTTAGAGGCCCCGAGCCCGCGTTTGGTCAGCAGCCATTGCGCGCCGGAGATCGCCTTGCCCCAGAGGTTCCAGTGCTTGTAGAGCGTGATCGGCTGGGTTGCGGCCTGCTGGATGTAAAGCTCCAGATGGTCTTGCAGGTTCTGGCCGACACCGGCGCGATTGGCGACGACCTCGATCCCGTGGTCGCGCAGATGGGCGGCGGGGCCGATGCCCGACAGCATCAGCAGCTTGGGCGAATTGATCGAACTGGCGGCGATGATGACCTCGCGCCGGGCGCGGATCACTTCGATGCGGCCGCGGCGTTCGACCTCAACCCCGACAGCGCGGCCCTGTTCGATCACCACGCGACGGGCAAGGCAGCGGATCAGCTGAAGGTTCTCGCGCTTCAGCGCCGGTTTCAGATAGGCATTGGCCGTGGACCAGCGGCGGCCCTTCCAGACCGTCTGCTCCATCGGGCCGAAGCCTTCCTGTTTCTCGCCGTTGTAATCCTCGGTCAGCTCGAAGCCGGCCTGGGCGCCGGCCTGCACGAAGGCGTCGAACAGCGGGTTTTCCCGGGGGCCGCGCCCCACGTGCAGCGGGCCTTCGGTGCCGCGCCAGGCAGGGTCGCCGCCATGGCCGCCGTCATGCCAGTTCTCCATCCGTTTGAAATAGGGCAGCACATCGGCATAGCCCCAGCCGGCTGCGCCCTGATCGGCCCAATGGTCGAAATCGCGTGCGTGACCGCGCACATAGACCATCCCGTTGATCGAGGACGACCCCCCGATCACCTTGCCGCGCGGGGTCACCAGGCGGCGCCCGCCCAGCCCTGGTTCGGGTTCGGACTGAAAGCCCCAGTCATAGCGGGCCATGTTCATCGGGTAGGACAGCGCGGCGGGCATCTGGATGAAGGGACCCGCATCACTGCCGCCGAATTCCAGCACGATGACGCGGTTCTTGCCATCCTCGCTAAGGCGCGACGCCATCACCGAACCGGCAGAGCCGGAACCGATGATGACGAAATCCGCTTCGGTGGCAGACATCAGAAGGGTGCCTCGACATCGCCGGTCGCCACGTAGACCGATTTAACCTGGCTGTAATGTTCCAGCGCCGCGCGGGAGTTTTCGCGCCCCACACCCGACAGCTTCACCCCGCCGAAGGGGGCTTCGACCGGGGTCAGGTTGTATTCGTTGATCCAGCAGGTGCCCGCTTCCAGCGCGGCAACCATACGGTGCGCGCGCTTCATGTCGGCGGTAAAGACCCCGGCGGCCAGGCCGAATTCGGTGGCATTGGCGCGGGCCGTGACCTCGGCTTCGTCGCTGAAGGACAGGATGGACAGGACCGGGCCGAAGATTTCCTCGCGCGCGATGGTCATCCCGTCCGTGACGCCGCCGAAGATCGTCGGCTCGATCCAGTAGCCGGGACCGTCGGGGCAAGTCCCGCCCAGAAGAAGCTGCGCGCCCTCCTGCTGACCGATGCGGACGTAGTTCAGCACCTTCTGGCGCTGATCGTCCGTGATCATCGGGCCGATGGTGGTCTCGGGGTCGAGCGGGTCGCCGATGCGGGCGTTGCGGGTGCGTTCGACCAGCCGGTCGGTAAAGGGTTTCACCATCGCCTCCTGCACGAAGACGCGGGTGCCGTTGGAGCAGATCTGGCCGGTGGAATAGAAGTTGGCGTTGATCGCCGCGCTGACCGCGTTTTCAAGGTCCGCGTCGTCGAAGATGACCAGGGGGGATTTGCCGCCCAGCTCCATGGTCACATGGCGGATGTTTCCGGCCGCTGCAGCATAGACCTTGCGCCCCGTCGGGACGGAGCCGGTCAGCGAGACCTTGTCGACCCGTGCATCGGTCACCAGGGCCGCGCCGACGTCGCCATAGCCGTTGACGACGTTGAACAGCCCCTTGGGCGCGCCTGCCTCGACAAAGATCTCGGCCAGTTTCAGCGCGCAAAGTGGCGTGACTTCGGAAGGTTTGAAGACCATGGCATTGCCGCAGGCCAGTGCCGGGGCTGCCTTCCAGCAGGCGATCTGGGTCGGGTAGTTCCAGGCCCCGATCCCGACGCAAAGGCCAAGCGGTTCGCGGATCGTATAGACGAAGTCGCCCCCCGCACCGCCGAAATGCATGGTTTCGCCGGTCAGAGACGCGGCAATACCGCCGAAGAATTCCAGCGCATCGGCGCCCGAGCTTGCATCGGCCACCCGCGTTTCCTGGATCGGCTTGCCGGTGTCGATGGTCTCAAGCTGTGACAGCGCTTCGTTGCGATCGCGCAGGATGTCGGCAACCCGGCGAAGCACGCGGCCACGGGCCACGGGGGGCAGGGCGGCCCATTCCGCTTGTGCGCGTTTGGCCGAGGCCAGCGCCTGTTCTATCACCGCAGGGGTGGCTGAATGCAGGGTCGCGACGACCTCGCCGGTGGCAGCATAGCGGCACAGGATTTCCCGGCCCGCCTTGTCTTCGACATGGGCGCCATCGATGAAGTGGCTGCCCTGCGGCTGGATGGTTTGCTGGATGGTGTCCATGGTCACTCTCCTCGGGGAAAGCGCTGGTTTTCTTCCAGCACGTTCAGGTCCATGTGGTTGCGCATGTAGCGTTCGGAGGCCTTCTGCAGCGGCTCGAAGTCCCACGGGAAGTAGTCGCCGTTGCGCAGCGCCTCGTAGACGATCAGGCGGCGGGCCTGGCTTTGCCGCACCTCTGCATCGAAGGCGGGCAGGTCCCAGTATTCACCGACCATCTTCGCGAAACCCGCTTCGATCGTCTGCCAGTCTGGGTTGCCGGCCAGGTTCACCCGTTCGTGCGGATCTTCGGAAAGGTCGAACAGCAGCGGCGGGTCCAACTCGCAGGCGATATACTTGTAGGGGCCCTGCACCAGCCCGACCAGCGGCGCATAGGAGCCCTCGGCGGCATATTCCATCCGCACCGGGGCACTGCGCGCGGCCCCGTTCGACAGGGCGACAAGACTTTCGCCATCGGTCCAGGGCGCGATTTCCGAGATGTCGATACCAGCGAGGTCGGCGACCGTGGGGGTCACGTCCATGGTCGAGACCGGCGTGTCCACCCGTCCCGGCGCCATGGCGGGCGCGGCGACCATCAGTGGAACGCGGGCGGAGCCTTCGAAGAAGGTCATCTTGAACCACAGTCCCTTCATGCCCAGCATGTCGCCGTGATCGGACACGAACAGCACCACGGTATTCTCGGCCTGCCGGGTGTTTTCCAGCGCCTCCATGATCTCTCCGATCTTGTCGTCGAGATAGGAGATATTGGCGAAATAGGCCCGGCGGGACCGCTTCACGTCTTCTTCGGTAATGTCGAAATTGCGCCAGTCGTTGGCGTCGAAGATGCGCTTGGAATGCGGGTCCATGTCCTCGTAGGGCTGGGCGGGGATCTCTGGTAGCAGGTGCTCGCAATCCTCGTAGAGATCCCAGTATTTCTTGCGCGCGACATAGGGGTCATGGGGGTGGGTGAAGCTGACGGTCATCATCCAGGGGCGCGGGTCCAGACGGCGGCCGAGGTGGCGCACCTTGGCGGTGGCCTGAAAGGCGACCTCGTCGTCATATTCCATCTGATTGGAAATCTCGGCCACGCCGGCCCCGGTGACCGAGCCCATGTTGTGATACCACCAGTCGATCCGTTCGCCCGGCTTGCGGTAATCCGGGGTCCAGCCGAAGTCGGCCGGGTAGATGTCGGTGGTCAGGCGCTTTTCGAAGCCGTGCAGCTGATCCGGGCCGACAAAGTGCATCTTGCCCGAAAGATAGGTCTGGTAGCCCGCGCGGCGCAAGTGATGCGCATAGGTCGGGATGTCCGAGGCGAACTCGGCCGCGTTGTCATAGACGCGGGTGCGGCGCGGCAATTGGCCGGACATGTAGCTGGCCCGCCCCGGCGCGCAGAGCGGGCTGCCGGTATAGGTATTGGCAAATCGGGTGGAGCGCGCCGCCAGCGTCTTGAGGTTGGGCGCATGCAGCCAGTCGGCAGGGCCGTCGGGAAACAGCGTTCCGTTCAGCTGGTCGACCATGAGAATCAGGATATTGGGGTGTTCAGTGGCCATCATGCGCCCTTTCGAGCCAGAAGTTGAGGTAGTCGCCCACCATGGATTTGATCCGTTCGCGTTCGGGAACGGAATCCTGCAGGGCGGCGCGGATGTAGAAGCCGTCGATCAGTGCGGCGAGGCCCTGCGCGGCGGCCTCGGCACAGTCGTCGTCCAGCAGTTTGCGCAGGTCGTGAAGCAGGTTCGATTGCAGCCGCCTTGCGTATATCTGCAACAGGCGGCGGGTCTCGCTGGACCGAAGGGCACGGACGTAGAAATTCAGCCAGGCGGCGATGACTTCGCGTTCGAACTGACTGGAATCAAAGCTGGAATCGGTAATCGCCCGGATACGTTCCTGCGGGGTCTTCGCCTGTGCCAGGTTGGTCCGCACCGCCGCCCCGTATTGCCGCAGCACGAAGCGCATCGTTTCCAGAAACATCTGTTCCTTCGAGCCGAAGTAGTGATGCGCCAGGGCCGATGACATGCCGGCCCGTTTCGCAATTCGGCTGACGGTCACGTCCAGGGTCCCGGCTTCGCCGATCTCGGCAATGGTCGCGTGGATCAATGCGCTTTTTCGCACCGCTTCCATCCCGATCTTCGGCATCTTCGGAGTCCTTTCCGCCACAAGCCTTTACTTTTCAGGCTCTCTCGTTTTTGATTAACCCGTCAATCAACAAAAACGCAACCCTAGCCAAGCAACAGGAAAACCAATGACCAAAACTCTGCTCATGATGACGAGTGCATTGGCAGTGTCGGCCACGGCCGCCTATGCCGATTGCGGCGATGTGTCCTTTTCGGACGTCGGCTGGACCGATATCACCACCACGACCGCGGCAACCAAGCAGGTCCTCGAGGCCCTGGGTTACGACGTGGACGTCAAGGTGCTGTCCGTGCCCGTCACCTTCGCCTCGCTGGAAAGCGACGATGTGGATATCTTCCTCGGCAACTGGATGCCGGCACAGAACGGCGCGATCGGTCCCTACCTCGAATCGGGTGAGATCGAATCCGTGGCGACCAACCTGACCGGCACCAAGTACACGCTGGCCGTGCCTGCCTATACCTATGAAAAGGGTCTTGAGACCTACGCCGATATCGCCAAGTTCCGCGACGAACTGGACGAAAAGATCTACGGCATCGAACCGGGCAACGAAGGCAACGCCTACCTCGTGTCGCTGACCGAAGAGAACACGCATGACCTTGACGGATTCGACGTCGTCGAAAGCTCCGAACAGGGGATGCTGTCAATGGTGCGTCGGGCCTATGACAAGCAGGAAGACATTGTCTTCCTCGGTTGGGAACCCCATCCCATGAACGCCAACTTCGACCTCAAGTACCTGACCGGCGGCGAGGACTTCTTTGGCGGTGAAGGCGTGGTCAACACGGTGACGCGCAAGGGCTATTCCGAAGAATGCCCCAATGTGGGTGCCTTCCTGTCCAATCTGACCTTCTCGCTGCCGATGGAAAACGCCGTCATGGGCGAGATCCTGAACGAAGGGGCGGATGCGGACGAGGCCACCATGGAATGGATGAAGGCCAATCCCGATGCGGTCCTTGCCTGGGTCGATGGCGTGACCACCGCCGATGGCGGTGACGGCACCGCCGCCGTCCAGGCCATGCTGGACGACTGATCGCCCCAAAACCCTGATCGGCCCGGTCACAAGCCGGGCCTTTCAAATTTCGGGCCCTATCATATGCTGGGCCTGTTCATGAAGGAGACCGCCTTGGAGTGGCTGGAAAACAACAAGATCCCTGTCGGGGATTGGGCCGCCGATTTCTTCGACTGGCTGAGGGACAATTTTTCCGGAGTCGTCGATCTGCTGGCAGAGGGCGCTGAAAACCTGATCGACGGATTGCTCTGGCTGCTGCAGACGCCGCATCCCTTCCTCATCATCGCGATCTTCGTCGCCCTGACCTGGGTGTTGCAGCGCAACTGGAAGATCTGCCTGTTCGTCGCGCTGGGCTTCCTGTTCATCATCAACCAGGATTACTGGGAAGAAACCACCGAAAGCCTGACACTGGTGATTTCATCCTGCATTGTCTGCATGGCGATCGGGGTGCCCGTGGGCATCGCGGCGGCCCACCGGCCACGGCTCTACAAGGTCATGCAGCCGGTGTTGGACCTGATGCAGACCCTGCCGACCTTCGTCTACCTGATCCCGGCCATCGTCTTCTTCGGCATCGGCATGGTGCCCGGCCTGATTGCCACGGTGATCTTCGTGGTGCCCGCGCCGATCCGGCTGACCTATCTTGGCGTGTCTTCGACCCCGACGCCGCTGCTGGAAGCCTCCGAAGCCTTCGGGGGCACGCCGACCCAGACCCTCACCAAGGTCGAACTGCCCTATGCCCTGCCGCAGATCATGGCCGGGCTGAACCAGACCATCATGCTGTCGCTGTCCATGGTCGTCGTCGCTGCCCTTGTGGGCGCGGACGGCCTTGGCGTGCCGGTGGTGCGGGCGCTGAACCAGGTGAATACATCGCTGGGCTTTGAATCGGGCTTCGTCATCGTGGTCGTGGCCATCATCCTTGACCGGATGCTTCGGATCGGAGGCCGCAAATGAGCGAAGCTACCATGACCGGAAAACCCGCCGTCACTTTCGACAATGTTTCCATCGTTTTCGGCGACAAGCCCAAGAAGGCGCTGCCGATGATGGACGCCATGAAGGACCGCGCCGAGATCCAGAAGGACACCGGCCAGGTGCTGGGCGTGCATGATTGCTCGCTCGACGTGGCCGAGGGCGAGATCCTCGTGCTGATGGGCCTGTCCGGGTCGGGCAAGTCGACGCTGTTGCGCGCGGTCAACGGGCTGAACCCGGTGGTGCGCGGCCAGGTGATCGTGCGCGCTTCGGGGCACGAGATCGACGCGGCCTCGTCCAAGGGCACCGAGTTGAAGAAGCTGCGCCGCGAAATGGTCGCCATGGTCTTTCAGCAGTTCGGCCTGCTGCCCTGGCGCAACGTGCTGGACAACGTGGCCCTGGGGCTGGAGCTGTCGGGGATGTCGCGCAAGGACCGCGAAGACAAGGCGCGCGAACAGCTGGAGCTGGTCGGGCTGACCGACTGGGCCACCAACAAGGTAGGCGAGCTTTCGGGCGGCATGCAGCAGCGCGTCGGCCTCGCCCGTGCCTTTGCGACCGAGGCACCGATCCTGCTGATGGATGAACCTTTTTCAGCGCTCGATCCGCTGATCCGCACGCGCCTTCAGGACGAATTGCTGGAGCTTCAGCAAAAGCTGAAACGCACCATCATCTTCGTGTCCCACGACCTTGACGAGGCCTTCAAGCTGGGCAACCGGATCGCGATCATGGAAGGCGGGCGTATCGTGCAATGCGGCACCCCGCAGGAAATCATTGCCAATCCGGCCAATGCCTATGTCGAGGATTTCGTCACCCACATGAACCCGCTGAACGTACTGCTGGCCTCGGACGTGATGTCCGATGCCATCGCTGCGGATGCGCCGGTGAAGGTGGAGCGCGACACGCCGGTCAACGATGTGATCCAGAGCTTGTCGACCGGTGCAGATGTCGTCTCGGTCAACGAAGGCGGCGCGCCGGTGGGGTCCATCACGCGCAAGGACATCATCTCGGCCCTGCATGCCAAGAATTCCTGATATCTGACGGGTTTCAATGGAAAAGGCCGGGACCTACGGGTTTTCGGCCTTTTTCGATTTTGGGCGTCAGCCGAGAGTCTGCCTTTTCCAGCCGAGGTCTTCGCGCAGGAAGGTCGCCTGATCGCGGATCTCGAAGGAGTGGGGCGTCTCGGGGCTGCCGGCGGCCCAGGCGGTGATCTCGACCCTGCCGGGGGCGCAATCCAGCATGTTGAAGGTGTTCTCTTCGCCGCGCAGCCGTGTCGAAAGGCCTGTGCCGGCCTGGACGAACAGCAATCCGGGGGCAGAAGTGAAAGGCGCCCAATGGGCATTGTGCAAATGCCCCGAAAGAACGACATCCGTGCCCGCACCCGCCAGATCCCGCAGCGCGCCAGCGGCGCCGCGCATCTGGGGGCGCCCCCGTTCCGGCGGAGTTTCCAGCGGGTGGTGCAGGACCGCGATATTTATCCCGGATTTATGCCCGTTTTCGCCTTGTTCGATAGCCCGGCCCAGACGCCGCAGCGTGCCGCCTTTCAGCCGGCCGGTCTGCCAGGCGTAAGGATTGACGCTATTGATGCCGAAGACCGAGGTGCCCTTGCCGTGAAAGCGGGGTTCGAGATCGCGGGTGATATGTTTCCTGTAGCGCGAGAAGGGCTTGAAGAACCGCATGAAAAGGTTGTCGAGCGGCGTATCATGGTTACCCGGCACGGTGAGGACAGGGGCCGTTATCCGATCCAGAAAGGCCCGCGCGCGGGAAAATTGCCCATGCCGGGCCCGTTGGGTCAGGTCGCCGGACACCACCACCAGATCGGGGGAAAGTGCCGCGATACGGTCCAGAAGCGGGTCTTCGAGGTCGGGGTCGGTGCGGCCGTAATGCAGGTCGGACAGGTGCAGAATGCGTGTCATATGGTCGGGGTGGCCTTTGGTTTCAGGTTGGCCTTTGGCTGAACAGGGCCGTTGGCGCATGCAGGATTGCGATCGGCGGCCTGAGGGGCTTGGCCTTCCGTGTGCGTGGTCGGGTCAGCCGTCGGCTGAACCGGCAGGCGCAGGTCCAGGGCGCCTTCGGCCATGCGGAACCGGAAGGGGCTGGGCATGCGCTGCTTTTCCCCGTCAAAGGCCAGCAAGGATTTGCGTCGCGTGGTCTCCACGTCCAGTTCCCGCGCGCGGATCAGGTCGTAATCGCGTCCCTCGCGCATGTTGCGGGTGACCAGACGCCAGGCCAGCTTGAACAATTGCGCCCGGCTTTGCCCGCGCCCGGCCAGCACGGCAAAGCCGTCGTCATGGATCGCTTCTTCGCCCGACAGGCCGAAGATCCGCAGCTGATAGGCCGAACGGGCGACGAAAATCAGCGGCGTGCGCAGGTCCCGCACCGCGCCATCGGCGGTGATCCTGACGCACAGGGGCCGCTGGAATCGCAGGAAGGTCTTGACCACGGACCAATGCGCCATGATCCGGCGGCGTCCCCACCGAGCGTAGATGCTTTCCCGTTCCTTGAGGATATCGGGATAGATGCCGAGGCTGGCATTGTTCAGGAAAACCCTGTCGTTCACCGTCCCGATGGAAACGGTCCGCGTGGTGCCGGCCACAAGCTGGGCGGCGGCGCGTTCGGGGTCCTCGTCCAGCCCAAGGCCCCGGGCGAAGTAATTGAAGGTGCCAAGCGGCAGCACGGCCATCGCGGGGCGTTGCGGCATCTGCGCCTTGACCAGGGCCGAGGCGACGGCCATGGCGGTGCCGTCTCCGCCAGCGGCCAGAACTGTCCGCGCGCGGGCGGTTTCGGGACGTTTCAGCAGATCGCCGAGGTCCTCGACGGTCTTCCAGTACAGGATCTCGGTCTCGGCACCGGCATCTTCCAGCACCTTGCGGGCGCGGGTGATCGCGGCGGTGTCACGGGCATTGGTGCCCGATTTGCGGTTGGCGATGATGACGACCGGACCGATGTCGGGATTCCCGGCCTGCGGAGCGCCGCCGATCTTCCCGACAGTTTCTGTATGCGTCCGCATTGGGGTCCCCTTTGATGCGACTTGCGATCAGGAACCAACGCGCAGGCCGGGGTTTGGTTGCGTCCAATGCGGCAAGGGCGGGCGTCGCGGGGCGGGCCGGGCCTAGCCGGGCTGAACCTCCTCCGCCGCGAGGCGGGTGATTTCGGCGGCAAGCTCGCTGGCGAAATCTTCGGTGATGGCCGAGATATGCGGGGTGAGGATCGTATTGGGCAGGGCGGCAAAGCGCGGATCTGGGCCGGGTTCGGATTGGAACACATCGAGCGCCGCGCCGCGGATGACATCGCTTTGAAGGGCCTCGATCAGGGCGTCCTCGTCCACGACACTGCCGCGCGAGACGTTGATCAGAAAGCCCGCCGGACCAAGCGCGCGCAGGATGGGGGCGTCGATCAGATGCCGGGTGGCCGCGCCGCCGGGCACCGCGACCACCAGGTAATCGGCGCGCTGTGCAAGGGTTTCCAGGTCAGGTTCATGCGGCCAGGGAGCCTCGGGGAGGGGGGTGCGGCTGTGGTAGATCGGTTTCAGCCCGGCGCCGGCGAGGCGTTCCGCGATCAGCCAGCCGATGCGGCCCAGGCCGACGATCCCGACGGTCTTGCCGGTGACCCGTGTCCGATGCCCGAAATGCGCCCCGGCCCAGGTCCCGGAGCGGACATGGGCATCGGCGCGCACCAGATCGCGCGACACGGCATACAGCAGCCCCACCGCCATTTCAGCCGTATCCGAGGAGACGAGCCCGCCGGTGTCGAACAGGGCGATCCCGCGGCGTTCCAGATCGGCCATATCGTAGCGGTCCCGCCCGGCCCCGGCCGAGACGACGCGGCGCAGGTTGGGCAGCAGGTCCAAAAGTTCGGCTGGGGCGCCGTGGACGGCCGAGGTCACTGCGCAGGTGATCGCCGCGCGCCGGGCGTCGGGCAAGGCGGCGATCCGGTCATGCGGCACGGGTGTGCCGATCTGACCAAGGCCGTCGCAGACGGAGTCCATCATGTAACCCAGCAGGGCGATATCGGGCAGGTCAGGCATGGGAGCTCACGATTCGGTGGTTTTCGACGGGTCTGAATGCAGGAAGGCCGCGCGGGTCTTTTCCCAGGCGCGCCAGATCAGCTGTTCGGTGACATCGCGGGCCCCGGCGCCGCGACCGGCGCGGATTTCCGCGATCATGCGGGTGTTGCCCTCGATCATCGAGACCAGCATTTCCGGTGCATGCCGATAGGCGCGGTAACGATAGCGCAGGGCCGAGACATCCAATTGCCGCAGCAGCCGCACCAGCACGGAATTGCCGCAACGATCATGCGACAGCATGGTCATCCGCACGTTGGCTTCGAAACCGGCAAGGGAATCGCCGCTGTCATGCGCGCGCTGCATCGCGGAAAGTTCGACCTGCAGCGCATCGGCCACGGCGGTGTGATCGGCAAGCTCGGCCAGCAGCCCGGCACAGGCCGCTTCCAGCGGGGCGCGGCATTGGGTGATCTCGTCCAGGGTCTGCACGGTCATTTCGGTCACCCGCGTCCCGATCCGGGGGCGGCGTTCGACAAGGCCGCGATTCTCCAGGATCTGGAAGGCCTCGCGCAGTGGCGACCGCGACACCCCGAGCTGCGCGCAGATTTCGGCTTCACGCAGCTTTTCGCCGGGGGCGAAGGTTTCGCGCACGATGGCGGCTTCAAGCCGGTCCGCGACCTCCAGCCCGATGGGCCGCAGTTGCAGTTGAGAGACGGGTTCAATCATGCTGCGTCAGTCACGGCGACCGAACAGGAGATCCGCGGTCACGACCAGGACAAGGGTCAGCAGGATGGAGACGGTGGACACGGCGGCGGCCTCGGGGGTGAAGTTGAAACGCAGATAGTCGAACAGCTGGATCGGCAGCGGGGCAGATCCGGTGCCCTTCAGGATGAAGGAAATTCCGAAAGTGTCAAAGCTGATGATGAAGGCAAAGACCGCCCCCGTCGACAGGCCCGGCGCGATCAGCGGCAGGGTGATGCGACGGAAGGCCGTGTAGCGCGACGCGCCCAGGGTCCTTGCCGCCAGTTCGACCGAATTGTCCCGTGCCTGCAGCGATGTATTCACGTTCAGGAAGATGAAGGGCAGCGTCATCAGCACGTGGCCGGTGAACAGCGCGATCTTGTGCCGGGTGCCGATTCCGATTTCGTAAAAGAAGAACAGCAAGGCAATGGCCGTCAGGATCTCGGGCAGGATCAGCGGCAGCAGGACACCGATCCGCACCACCTCGGCCTCGGGTCCGGCGTGGCGCACGAAATAGAGCGAGGCCATGGTGCCGAGCACCAGCGAAACCGCCGTGGCGCAGACCGCCAGGATTGCGGAATAGAGGATCGCGTCGATGAAGACGTCATTGTCGAGGAACGTCCAGAACCAGCGCAGGCTAAGGCCCTGGGGCGGGAAGGTCAGGAAATTCCCCGCGTTGAGCGAGGCCAGCACGACCACCACGATTGGGGCCAGCAGGAAGACATAGACCAGTACGCGGAACAGGCCGAGAAGGGGAGTGGCTAGGCGCATCTGTCAGGTCCATTTCATCCGGGTAAGGCGGGCAAAGATCAGCACGACAAGGCCGGCCGAGACCGCAAGGGTCAGCGCCATGGCCGATCCGAAGGGCCATTGGAACTGGTCGATCAGCGCATCCACAACCAGAAGGGTCGTGGTCTTGACGCGCATGCCCCCGACCAGCGACGGTGTCACATAGGACGAGATCGCAAGCACGAAGACCAGAATGCAGCCCGCCTGCACGCCGGGCATCGACACCGGGAAGGTCACGCGCCGGAAAATGGTAAAGCGCCGGGCCCCCAGCGACCGCGCGGCTTGGGCGATGGCGGGGTCCATGGATTGCAGCGACGACAGCAACGGCAGCACCATGAAGGGCAGGAACACATGCGCCAGCGCCAGGATCACGCCGAAGTTGTTGTACATCAGGGGCAGGGGCCGTTCGATCACCCCGAGATTACGCAGGGTCGAATTGATCACCCCGGAATTGCCCAGCAGGATCGTCCAGCCATAGCTGCGCACCACGATGCCGACCAGCAGGGGCGACAGGACGATGCCGTACAGAAGGCCTCTCCACCGCCGCGAGGCGGTCGCGATATGCAGGGCGATCGGATAGCCGAGGATCAGGCAAAGCAGTGTCGTCGCCATACCAAGGGCCAGTGTCTGTGGCAGGGAGAGGGCGTAGTAGCTTTGGGTGAAGAACTGGCTGTACCCTTGCAGGCTGAAACCCTGACCATAGGGCTGGCCATCGGCCGGGGCGCGAAAGCTCATGATCAGGACTGTGACGTAGGGCAGGATCACGAAAAGAAAGATCAGCGCCGCCGTGGGCAGGATCAGCAGGTAGCCGCGAAACCGGTTCATGATGTCTCGGGCCCTTCGGTCAGGGGCAGCGACCAGAGGCGCGCGGGATCAAGGCGCAGCCCGACGGTGTCGCCCTCGAACAGGGCCTGGGTGGTCGGGCCGACCACGGAAAGGGCGCCGCAGTCGGTCTGGACCTGATACTCGACGTGGCCACCGCTGAAGTAACGCTTCTGGATGCGTCCGCCCAAGTGGCCATCGCCGGGGTCGGTCAGGCGGATCTGTTCCGGGCGCGCCATTAGGCGCATGCGGTCCTGCCAGGCGGCGGCCGGGCGCGTGCCAAGACGCAGCGTGGCACCTCCGGGCAGGGTAATCTGGGCGCTTGCGGCGTCGCCGCCGGTCACCGGCAGATCAAGGATGTTGGCATTGCCGACGAAGCGGGCCACCTGTTCGGTCGCCGGGGCGTTATAGACCGTTTCCGGAGCGGCGGCCTGGGCGATGTGCCCGCCGAACATGACCACCACCCGGTCGGACATGGTCATCGCCTCGTCCTGGTCATGGGTGACATAGATGGTGGTGATGCCGACGCGTTTCTGAAGGTCCCGAATGAAGCCGCGCATCTCGTCACGCAGCTTGGCATCCAGGTTGGCGAGCGGTTCATCCAGCAACAGGATTGCCGGTTCGATCACCAGCGCTCGGGCCAGGGCGACCCTTTGCTGCTGGCCACCCGACAGGGCCTTGGGGAAGCGGTCGGCATAGGGGGTCAGCTGCACCATATCCATGGCGCGCGCGACCCGGTCGGCGATCTGCGATTTCGGCACGCGGCGCATCTCGAGCCCGAAGGCGAGGTTCTGCACCACCGTCATATGGGGAAACAGGGCATAGGACTGAAACACCATGCCGATGTCGCGGTCCTCGGGCAGTTTGCGGGAAATATCCTTGTTGTCGAAATAGATGCGGCCATCCGTCACCTCTTCGAAACCGGCAATGCATTTCAGGGTGGTGGACTTTCCGCAGCCTGACGGACCCAGAAGCGAAACGAATTCACCATGGTTCACGTCGAGCGAGATGTCCTTGAGGGCGGCGGTCTTGCCATAGAATTTCTGCAGCGAGCGGAGCGAAACTTCGGTCATGGGGGGCGAGCCGGTCCTTGAATAAAAAGCCCGCCCTGCGCAAAGGCAGGGCGGGAAGTTGGGGAGAGGTGTCGTTACGCGCCGAAGATCTCGTTCCAGCGGCGCGAAATTTCTTCGGCGTTCTCGTTCATCAGGTCCCAATCCCATGCGATGAACTGATCCATGGCCGCGCCGTGGACGGGCACGTCCTTTTGCAGGTCCTCGGGGACAGAGACCGTCTTGTTGACCGGCGACACGAAGAATTCGCGCATCAGCAGATCCTGACCTTCCGGCCCGAGAACGAAGTCGAGGTATTCATAGGCGGCATCGCGCGCCGGGGTATTCTTGCAGATGTTGAAGGTCTGGTCCCACATCATCAGCCCTTCTTCGGGGATGATGCAATCTACCGGCAGGCCCTGGGTGCGCAGACGGGCGATTTCGCCGAAGTCGAAGGGCGCGACGGCGATTTCGCCGGTCGCCATGGCGGTGCTCATGTTGAAATCGGTCTGATAGACCGGCCCCAGTTCCTTCAGCATCTCGAAACCGGTGTCCAGATCGTCGATGCCGGAACCGTAGATCATCGAGGTCAGCATCAGGAACATCTTCCCGGCCGAATTCTTGATGTTGTAAAGGCCAAGGCGGCCCTTCAGCTCGGGGTTCTCCCACAGATCGGTCCAGGAGGTCGGCGCAGCCGAGATCATGTCGGTCCGGTACCCCAGCCCGATGGGAGAGATCAGGCCAACCGCCGCCCAGCCATCGGAGGCCGCGGTGGCGACCGGGTAGAGGTCGGCGTAATTGGGCAGCTTTTCCAGGTCGAGCTTTTCAAAGAAGCCTTCGTCGCGCAGGATCGTCGCGTAGATCTCGTTCGTCATCAGGCAGCTGTAGGGCGGGTTGTCCGAGCCGGCAGCACGCAGGTTGGTGGTATAGGTCCGGCCCAGGCCGATATCCAGCGTCGGTTCCACGCCGCTTTGTTCGCTGAATGCCGGGATCAGGATGTCGCGCCAGAATTTCTCCCAGGAGCCACCATAGGTGGTGATCACCAGGTTTTCGGCCTGGGCGCGGACGGCGGGGACGTTTAGGACAGTGGCCCCGCCAAGGGCGACAAGCGCCTGAAGCATGCGGCGACGGTTGAAGTCGGTCATGTGGTCATTTCCCTGTTGTTTGGTGCCTTTCAGGTGCCTTTACAGGCCCTCAGGACGCTTTTTTGCGGTAGTCGTAGTTCTTGTTGAGCCGTTCAAGAAGATAGTCCCCGTAAAGAACAGGCTCCATTTGCGGCGTTTCGCCGGCTTCGAGCATCGCCGGTGGGCATTCCACCAGCGCCCGCATCGAGGGGTCGTAGAAGAAGGGCTGCGAATAGCGGCCCCGGCGGCTGAGGTTCTTGACCCGGTGCGGGGTCGAGACGAAGCGCCCGTTGGACCATTTGGCCAGGATGTCACCCACATTCATTACGAAGGTGTTTTCGATCGGTGGAGCGGGGATCCAGTCGCCGCGCTTGTTGCGCACCTCGAGGCCGCCGACGTTGTCCTGCTTCAGCAACGTGACGAAACCGTAATCGGTATGGGGCGCGGAGCCGAACAATTCTTCTTCGTTCGCCTGTTCGGGATAGTGCAGAAGCCGCAGGAACAGGGTCGGATCCTGGAAATGCTGCGCAAACCAGTCACGCGGCAGGCCAAGCGCCTCGGCCAGGCCGCCGGCGATGCGTTCGCCGAGCACGGTCATCTCGGCCATGTAGGCAAGGGCGGTCTCGCGCACTTCGGGCAGGCGTTCGGGGAATTGGTTGGGGCCTTGCAGCGGTTCGCCGAAATGGGGCGCATCCTCGGGGATCTCATGCATGACCATGAGGCTTTCGGACTGGTTTGGCCGGGTTACCTTCGCCACCGAGGAGGTGACGATCGTCGAAGACGACATCGGCATGTAGCCCCGGTGGAATTCGTTGATGCGCATCGCCTGTTTTTCTTTGTCGTCAAGCGCGTGGATCGCAACGTTCATCTCGCGCATCCGGTCGACAAGGTCTTCGGGCACGCCGTGATTGGACAGATAGGCAAAGCCCGAGGTTTCCAGCGCCGTCTTGAGATCGGCCACGGATTCGCTGCGTGCCGCTTCGGTTGCACCGTCCGCGAGCCCGGAAAGATCCACGATCGGAATGTTGTCGAATTCGCCTTTCACAATGCACCTCTTTTTTGCATATTGTATACCAAAATTAAAAAGGGACGTCTGGGAAGGGCCTGTCAGAGAAATCGGACAGAAAATCCGGGACATTGTCGCGAGCGCACAGAAATGTAGCGCGGATGTATCTTTCAGCCTTTCAGACCCATGGAAAAGGAGACCGCCATGCCGCGTCACCCAGTTATTATCGATACCGATCCGGGACAGGACGATGCCTTTGCGATTCTGCTGGCGCTTGGCGCGCCGCAGCTCAAGGTGCTGGGGCTGACGACCGTCGCGGGCAACATGGGGCTGACGCAGACGACCGACAATGCGCGGCGGATCGTGGAACTGGCCGGGCGGGGTGATCTGCCGGTCCATGCCGGTGCGCCACGCCCCCTGCTGCGCAAGCCGCGTCCGGTGCCGGAAATCCACGGTGACACCGGGATCGATGGCTGGGACTGGGCGCCCGCACGGCAGGGCCCGGCAGAAGGCCATGCGGTCGATTTCCTGATCGAGACAGTGATGCAGCACCCCGAGCCTGTCACTCTTGTAGCGCTCGGGCCGCAGACCAATATCGCCATGGCCTTGCGCCGTGAACCCCGAATGGCGGATCGCCTTGCCCGCATCGTCTTCATGGGCGGCGGGTATTTTGAAGGCGGCAACATGTCTCCGGCGGCGGAGTACAACATCTTGGTGGACCCCGAGGCCGCGCGGATCGTGCTTGGCGCGGGGGTGCCGGTGACGGCGGTGCCGCTGGATTGCACCCATGCCGCACCTGCGCCGGTGAACTGGTCGGCGAGGCTGGCAGCGCATGGATCGCAGGTCATGCTGGCCTGCGCGGGGATGATGGAATTCTTCGAACGCTACGGGAACGAGAAGTACCAGACGCAGTCGCGGCCGCTTCATGACGCGGTGGCGGTGGCGGCCCTGCTTTGGCCCGACTTGTTTACCGGGCGCCTTTGTCCCGTGGATGTGGAATGCGCCGGCGAGTTGACGACCGGCATGACCGTGGTCGACTGGCTGCGTCAGACCGGGCAGCCCGACAATTGCCTGTGGCTGAACGGCTGCACAGATCCGGCCGAGCTTTATGCCCGGATCGAAAAGGCATTGCTGAACCTGCCCATCGGGGCCTGAAGGCTACGCCCTGGGCCGCTGCGACAGGATCGCGGCGGCAGCGGTCGCGCCCGATGTGATCGCGCTTTCCAGGGTGCAGGGCAAACCATTGTCGACCTGCGCCCCGGCCACCATGAGGTTGCGCAGCAGGGATCGCGTTGCGGGCCTTTGGCGCAAGGACTGCGGTGATTGATCGAAGGTCGCCGCGCGCATGCGGACTAACCGGCTGGCAAGGGGGCGGGCCATCGGGAAACCAGCGGCATGGGCGACTTCGGACCAGAGCCGTTCCAGACTCGCGTCGGAGGACAACCCGTCCAGTGGCGATGTCTCGGCGGCGGAAATGGTGACCGACAGCACGTCGTCGCGCCGAAACACCCAATGCCCGGCCCCGCCGAGCAGCCCGAGCAGCGGCGGAATCGCCTGTGCAAGCTCCGGGGCTACGCGGAAATGCGCGTTCAGAATCGTGAGGCCGGCACCGGGGGCGGGAACGCCGGGCAGCAAGGCCGCCTGCGCATCGGGCGGCACGGCTAGCACGACCTGATCACGGGGAGCCAGAGCGATCCGCGTGCCATCGGAAAAGGTGAGCGCGCTGGCCTGATTATCGGTCTGTTCGATGGCGGCAAGCTGTTGGCGCATGTTGAACGTCGCCCCAAGGTCTTTCAGCCGTGCCACGGCGGGATCGACCAGCGCCGGCCCCAGACCAAGCGGGGCGAAGACCGGACGACAGGCGCGCGTGCCGCGCAGGAAGGTCAGCGCAAGGGTATGGCGCATCAATCGGGCCGAGGCGGCCTCGGGCGGGGCATTCAGCACACCGAGGCACAGTGGCTGCCAAAGGGCCCGCCACAGCGGCCCCCGACGGCGGATGGTTTCGGCCAGCGTGCTGTCCGATCCGGCAAAGACGAGGCGCACCATATCCGGCAGATCCTTCAGGGCCGTGCCGGGCGGGCGGCTGCCGCGGGAAAGTGCCCCGAGCGGTCCGCGCGGCAGGCGCAGGGTCCAGCGCGTGTCACCGACCCGATCGAAGAAGGCGAATTCCGGCGCGCCGATCTGCAAGCGGTCCGTCGCGCCGATGCGCGCCGCATGATCCAGCACCGCGCTATTGCCAGACAGGATCAGGTGGCTGCCAGTGTCGACCAGCCGGTCAAGGCGGCTGTCATGGTAGCTGCGACACAACCCACCTGCATGGGCCGTCGCCTCGTGCAGAATGACGCGGAACCGATGGTCCTCGGCCAGATGAAGCGCGGCGGACAGCCCGGCCATACCCGCCCCGATGACATGGACTACGGGCTTTGCCGCTACCTGTGTCCCGGGCATCCTCAGCGTCCAGGACGAATGGCGAAGGCCAGCCCGTCGGTCAGCTTGCGCCAGCCGGCACGGCGCGGGGGCTGGCGGGACCAGTCGGTCTCCATCCGGGACAACAGCGCCACATAGGGGCCGGCCATCATCAGTGCGGGAAAGATCGCGCGGCGCGGGTGGTTGGGGATCTCGGCGCGGGCCCGGAGCAGGCTGTCGCGGGCCATGACGCCCAGAAGGCGCCGGGCCTCGGGCAGGGCAGGGTGGCCGGGCACCGCCTTTGGATCGGCAGGGAGGCCCGTCGTGGCCAGCACCGTCCGGGGAATATAAAGACGCCCCATCGCGGCATCCTCGGACACGTCGCGGATGATGTTGATCAGCTGCATGGCGCGGGCCAGCGACAGGGCAAACTCTTCGCTTTGCTCACCGCGCCAACCGCCGAAGATCCGCATGGCGAGGATCCCCACGGCCCCGGCGACACAGCGGATGTAATGGTCCAGCTCGGGGGCGCTCGGGGCGATGATGGGGGTGGCGTCCAACTGCATGCCCTCGACGATCCGCGCCAGCTCTGCCTGCGGCAGGTCATGAGTGCGCGCGGCAAGGGCCAGTTCCGCCCCGATCGGGGTCTGGGCGCGGCCGTCATAGGCGCGGGCCAGTTCCTGCCGCCAATCCTGCAGCCCTTGTTTCCGGGCTTCGGGCGGGGCATCGCCATCGGCGATATCATCGACCACCCGGCTGAAGGCATAGACTGCGTAAATCGCGCGCCGCCGGGGCACGGGCAGCAACCGCATCCCCATTTCAAAGGAAGACCCGGAGGCGCTGACCAGGCGGCGCGTCTCGGCGGCGGTCTCGTCATCGGCGATCCGGGGGGGCGCGACGGTGTAGGTCATCGGCTGGGGACTAGCGCGCCGGGACGCAGGCAGCGGGCGCTTCCGACAAGAGCGGCGCGCAGAAAGGCGAACGGGGAGGGGGCGACACGTCGGGCCAGCGGATCGTCGTGTCGCAAGCGGCGCGACAGGTCACGCGCCAGCCAGAGGATGCTGGCCGCTTCGCCCGCCAGACCCCGCGCGGCGATCCGCCGGGGCAGGGGGGCGGCCTTGGCCAGCAGGTCGTCGCAAAGGTCCAGCAACCCATCGACAACCTGGCGTAAAGCGGGGGTCAGCTTGTCGGCGGTCAGGTCCCTGGGGTTCACGCCCGCCGCGCGCAACCGGTTTCCAGGCAGGTAGACCCGCCCCAGCCGCACCTTGTCCTCCGTGATATCCTGGAGGTGATTGAGGATCTGCAAGGCGCTGCAAAGCGCATCCGAAGGCGCGGTGCAGTCAGGCCCTTCGCCATGAAGATCCAGCAGGAAACGGCCCACGGGCACGGCGGAGTATTGGCAATAGTCCAGCAGGTCGGCGTCGCTTGCATAGATGCGCCCACGGGCATCCTGGCGGAAGGCGGTCAGCAGGGCCTCGGGGTGGGTCAGAAGAGCGGGGTCCCGATGGCTGAGGGCTTCGCGCAAGGCCTGCGCCGCGGCGACAAGCGACCCGGTGGGCCTGTCGGTCAGCGTGCCGCGCAGGGCACCCGCGCCAGCCTCCAGCCACGCCATGCGTTCGGCTGGGCTGCGCGCGGGATCGTCGGCCATATCGTCGGCCGTGCGCGCAAAGGTGTAGAAGGTCATCACGTCGCCGCGCAGATCCCGGCGGATCAGGCGCGAGGCGACGGGGAAATTCTCGGACTGCATCGCGAGGGCCCCATGTGTCATTCCCCCCTCTCCTCCGTGGATTCCCGGGCCCGGCGGGCTGCGGGGCAATGCCTGTGGCGACACCGCCGGGGCCGAGAATGTCACAGAGCCGACCCGGCGCACAAGGGCCTATCGGGTGCCGGGCACGGGTCCTTCGGTGGCTCGCCTTCAGGCCGGGGTCTGCGGATTGAGCGGGGGCAGCGGGCTGCGCGCGCGCCGTCTTGTCCCTTGGCTGCGGGCGGCTGTCAGGGCCTGTTGCAGCGCGGTCCAGGCGGCATCGTCGGATCCGGTTTCGCCCGAACCGGCTTTGTAGCGGGCCGCGCCAAGCGCCAGCAGGCCCTGGTGCAGCGCGGGAAGGTCGCGGGGGTCCGGCGTCCGGGGGGCTTCGGCGATGACCCGATCCGCCCAGAGGTCCAGCGCCGGGCGCAGGGCGGCATGATCGCGGTCCCTGGTGATGCGCTGCAACGCCTTCCAGGCCTGATCGGCAGAGCAGCGCGCGCGCGCCTGTCGGTCTTGGATGCGGGCCCGCAGGTCGGGCAGAAGTCGGCGCAGGACAAGCACAAGCAGCACGATCACCACCAGCGCGCCCGCCGCAAGTTGCAGGATCAGGCGCCAGTTGCGCGGCTCGGTCCGGGCGGCGGCGGGGCCGGAGACATGCAGATCCAGTGCTTCGACCGAGGCGGTCTTCACCGTCTTGTCGTCGATATCGTACCAATCCAGCGAAATCGCGGGCAGGGAGCCACCGCCACCCCCTTCGGCGACGTAGGTCACCGCTTCGCTGCGGCTGCCGTTCAGGGTGCCCCGGTCATCGGTTTCCTCAAGACGGGGCGTGTCGGGATAGGCCGAGAGGCCGGGCAGGTCCTGCACCGAGATCAGTTGGGGCAGGAACATCGGCGAGACGCCCTTCACCGTCGCGGTCACCCGGCGGATAGTGCTGTCCCCGGCGGACATGTCGCCCGGCGTGCCTTCGACCTCTTGAGCCAGGGTCAGGTCGGCAGCGGCGATGAAAGGATCAAGGCCCTCGGCTCCCTCGGGAACCATACCGGTGAAAGCGATCGGGTCGGTGGTCAGGCTGGTTGTTTCCGTGGTGCCGCTGTCGGGGTTCTGCCAGGTCACGACGACTTCTTGCGGGGGCAGCGAGAACTCTCCCGGCACCATGGGCGACAGGCGGAAATGCCGCGTTACCCCGGACCAGGTCTCGCCTTCGATCCGCTGCGAGGTCGGGCCGGTGGCGCCTTCGGGCAGGCGGACCAGCAGGTTGGGGGTTTCCAGGCTGGGCCAGACCGGCGGCCTTGGCATGTAGGTCGGCACCAGCACCGTCAGGCGCAGGCTGAGCGGCTGGCCGGGAATCGCCTCGGTCTCCGGAAAGTCGATTTGCAGGACGGGGGCTGACGGCGTTGCGCTGCCTTCTGCCGCCTCCTGCGCGGCAAGGGACAGGGGCAGTGCCAGCAGGCTGAGCAGCAGAAGTGCGCGGGGGCGGGGAAGGACAGGTCGCAGATCGGGTGTCATTCGTTGTCCTCCGCTGCGGGGGCTTCGGAAGTCGCGGCATCCACGGGGGCTGTCGCGGGCGCGGCCTCCGGGGCGGCGGCCTCGGTCAGGAACCGCAGACGCAGGAAATCCCCGGTGCTGGTGTCGACCATGTTCATCCATTGATCCGTGGTCAGCAGCGCCGCGCCTTCGCCGTCCCCGGAGGGCCGCTGGGTTTCCTCGCCCATGCCGGATTCGTTGTCATAGACCTCTTCATCCGCGCCGATGCCGTTCTCCTCGCCCGTGTCCGATTGCGCCTGAGCGGATTCGACATAGGCCACGATGGCCTTGGCGGTGGCGATGTTGTCGGCGACGCCGGGATAGTCGGGGTCGCGCTGCTGCGCGGTTTCAAAGGCGCGGACGCCGTCGCGGTAACTGCGCGACCGGATATGCGCCATGCCCTGGATCGAGGCAGCCTGCGCGGTTTCCACCCGGTCCAGCACTTCGGCGGCGGCTTCGTACTGGCCATCGCGGAACAGCGCATATCCGCGCCAGAGCGGATCGACGAACAGTTCGGCGGCGCGGTCGTAATCGTGGTGGTCAAAGGCGATCTGGCCCTGTTGGTCCGGGGTCAGGAACCAATCGGCGATCCCGTCGGCCCGCGCGCCCTGCGTCGGAACCAGCAGGGCCAGGCCCGCCAGGGCGATCCAGCGCATCGTCCAGCCGCGCCGGAACCACAGCAGCAGGATCAGCGCGGCAGGCCAGGCCAGCCAGGCGGCGCGGTCTTCCCAGGGCTGGTCCACGTCGTCGAGCTGGGCACGCCGGTAGGCGGCGTTCAGCAGGCTGTCGAGCCGTCGGATGTCGGTCGCATCCGGGGTCACGCCGACCACGGCCGCCGTCAGCCCGTCAAGCCCGCGATCGTTGCTGCCCGCGGGGCGCATCGACAGCACGGCCAGCGGCGCGGTGCTGGCGTTCAGCGCGGCCACATCCGCCGGGTCGATGGAATCGGTGACGAACAGGATGCCGCCTGGGGCGTCTTCGCTTGCCAGAAGCGCCTCGGCCAGGGACAGGGCCTCGGCGGCCAGCGCGCCTTCGCGGGGCATGACCTCGGGCGACAGGCCTTCGAGGTAGGGCGCCATGATCTCGGCGTCTTCGGTCATCGGCAGGACCACGTGTGCGGTGCCGGAATAGGCGACCAGCGCGGTGCGCGCGCCGGCCCGCAGATCGAGGAAATCGCGGATCTTCTGCTTGCCACGCTCCAGTCGGGTGGGGGCGATGTCGTCGGTTTCCATGCTGACGGTCACGGCCAGGACGACGACTGCCGGGGCGGATTGCGCCGCGAAGGGGTCGGGTTGGCGCGACCAGGTCGGCCCGGCAGCCCCGAGGGCGCATAGGATCAGGATCGCCGCCACCGTGTCGATCGGGGTGATCGTCTGACGCCGCCCCTGGCCGACAATCAGCGCGTCGCGCAGATGTGGTGCGATTCCTTCGCCCGGACGGCGCCCGGCCCGCGCGCCGCGCCGCACCTGCCAGCACAGCAGCAACGCCAGCGGGATCACCAGCAGCCAGAGCGGGCGCAGGAAGTGGAACGCCTGCAGGTAGAGTGCGATTTCCATCACGAAGTCTCCGCGCCCGGTCCGGCGTCTCGGGCCGGGCTTGACCGCGTCGTCGCGCGTCGCCGATAGCGCCCGCGGCCCATCAGGGCGAGAATGGCCCCGAGGCCGATCAGCGCGGCGAGCGCCATCGGCAGCCAGGCCAGCGATTGGCGGGGCCGGAAGGACAGGGTTTCGGTTTCGCGCGGGGCGAGAGCGTCGATCCGGTCGTAGACCGCCGTCAGGGCAGCGGAATCCTCGGCAAAGAAATACGTGCCGCCGGTGCGATCCGCGATGTCTTGCAAGGTGGCCAGATCGACGCGATTTTCGCCCGTGGTTTCCGGGTCGCCGACGCCGATGGTAAAGATCTCGACCCCTGCGCCGGCAGCGATCTCGGCGGCGTTGATCGGGCTCATGCGGCTGGCGGTGTCAGAGCCGTCGGAGAGCAGGATCAGCAGGCGCTGGTCGATGTCGCTGGATTCGAATGTGCGAATGGACAGGCCGATGGCGTCGCCAATCGCGGTGTGCGGCCCGGCCATGCCAACCTCGGTCCGGTCAAGCAGGGCGGTGACCGTATCAAGGTCGTCGGTCAGCGGCGTCTGAAGATAGGCGGCGGTCCCGAAGACGATCAGCGCCATGCGGTCGCCGTCGCGCCCGGCCACGAAGTCGCGCAGCACCGCCCGCACCCCGTCGAGCCGCTGGATCGCAGGCCCGTCGGGCGTCGCGAAATCCCTGGCGTCCATGGAACCGGAGATGTCGATTGCCAGAACGATATCGCGGGCGGCGGTCTCGATGGTGATCGGCGCGCCGACCCGTTCGGGACGCGCCAGCGCGAGCACCAGCAGCACCCAGCACAGGCCCGCCGTCAGGGTCGCAATCATGGGGCGCGACAGGACGACCGCCCCGCTGCGCGGCTCGGCCCCCGCAGCTTCGGCCATGCGGCGGAAGAATGGGAAGCGCAACGCGTCTTCCTGTTTGCGATGCGGTGGGGCCAGCCACCAGACCAGCAGGGGTAGCGGCAGGAGCACCAACAGCCAGGGCGCGGCGAGCGAGATCATGCGCGGCCCCCTGAGCGCGCCGAGGTCGCGCGACGCAGGGAAGGACGGATCCGCGCCAGGCGGCGCCTTTTGTCGGCGGCAGGCGGGCGGTGGCTACGCAGCCAGTGGCCTGCGGCGGCGATCAGGGCCGGTGAGGGCGCGGCGGTTTCATCGCGGTAGGGCGCGCGGGTCAACTCGGTCGCTTCGGCCTCGGGAAAGGTTGCCTTGCCGCTGTCGGTCAGGAAGGCGGTCCAGGCGGGGCCGGTCAGCCCGGCGACCTGCGCACGGGGATAGGCAGCAAGTGCTGCGCGGCGCAGGATAACGGCGACCTCGGCGGTGGTGGCGGCGTTTTGCAATTGGAAGAGCGCGGCGCGGCGATAGGCATTGGCGCGGCGATGCGCCAGCCAGCGCCAAAGTGCCCCGCACAACACCAGCGCCAGAAGCCCGGCAAGCACGACCCAGCCCCAGGTCTGGGGTGTCATGGTCACGGGATCCGGCGGCGGGGGCTGGATCAACTGGTTGATCAGGTCGATCAGGTTGTCTGGTGCCGCGCCGCCGGTTTGAGGGATCTCTTCGTTCATCGCGGGCCAAGCCCCAGCAGGCGGCGCATTTGCGGCAGGGTTTCCTGCCCCGCAGAAAGCGGCAGCAGCGCCATGCCGTAACGGCGTTGCCAGTCCAGTACTTCGGCCAGGCGGCCTTCGGCCATCTGCGACAGGCCGCGGCGGGCCTCGGGGGCGTCGGTGTCGATTTCGGCCTGAAGCTCTCCGTCCGTCACGATCAGGCGCAGGCCCCTCGGCAGATCCCCGGCGCTGGGGTCGGTGACCGGCACCAGGATCAGGTCGTTGTGGCGCGCCAGCCCGGCAACGACCGCTTCGGTCTCCGCGTCGATGCCGTCGAAATCGCTGAGCACGACGATCAGGTGATTGCGCCGGGCAATACGGGCCACGGCGCGGAGCACGCGGGTCAGCCCGATGGGCGCGACATTGGGGGCCTCGGCGTGCAGCAGGCCATTGGCATCCGACAGCGCAGTCAGAAAGCGATTCAGCGCAGGCCGGCTGCGTTGCGGACGGATCTCGGCCAGCAGCGCGTCGCCGAAGACGATGCCGCCCACCCGGTCACCCTGATCGAGGATGCGGAAGGCGGTCATCGCGGCGGCTTCGGCGGCGGTGGCGGATTTCATGTTGCGCTCGGTGCCGAAGAACATGCTCATCCGCTGGTCGACGACAATCAGGGCGGGGCGGTCGCGTTCCTCGGTCATCACGCGGACATGGGGGGTGCCGGTGCGGGCCGTGACCTTCCAGTCGATGGCGCGGATGTCGTCGCCGGGCAGGTAGTCGCGCAGTTCCTCGAAGTTCAGGCCGCGCCCGCGCAGGCGCGAGGCATGGCGCCCGTTCAGCACCGATTGCGCGGGTTGCCGCGGCAGGAAGCTGAGCCCTCGCGCCGGCCCTTCGAGGCTGCGCAGATAAGCGAGGTCGGTGTGGATGCGTGGATCGTCCGACACCTGCCGGGGTTTCGGCAGCGTTCCGGTCCGGATCCGTGCGGCGCGGTCTCGCATCTGGTGGCTCCTCAGGGCAGGGCGACCTGGCGCAGGATTTCGGCCACTACGGCATCGGGCGTCACGCCTTCGCCCTGCGCCTCGTAGGTCAGGCCAAGCCGGTGGCGCAGCACGTCGGGGGCCACGGCGCGGATGTCTTCGGGGTCGACGTAATCGCGCGCCGCAAGCCAGGCATGGGTGCGCGCGCATTTGTCGAGCCCGAGCGAGGCGCGCGGGCTGGCGCCGACCTCGATCCAGCGTTTCAGGTCATCGCCGAACTGTTCGGGCACGCGGGTCGCGTTCACCAGATCGGCCATGTAGCGTTCCATCTCTGGCGAGACATGCAGCGCGGCGATCTCGCGGCGGGCGGCAAAGACGGCCGCCTGCGGGATCGGGGCAGGGGGCGCGGCCCTGGGTGCGTCGGCCGCGGCCTGTGCCGCGATCTCCTCGGCGCGGACAAGGCGGATGACCTCGACCTCATCCTCGACCGGCGGGTAGGTGATGTTCACATGCATCAGGAACCGGTCCATCTGCGCCTCGGGCAGGGGATAGGTACCTTCCTGTTCGATGGGGTTCTGGGTCGCCATCACCATGAACAGCGGCTCCATCTTGTGGGTGGTGCCGGCGACGGTGACCTGGCGTTCCTCCATCGCTTCCAGAAGGGCGGCCTGCACCTTGGCCGGGGCGCGGTTGATTTCATCGGCGAGCACGAGATTGGCAAAGATCGGACCGGCCTCGAAGCGGAATTCGCCGCCCGTATCACCCTGGAAATAGACCTCGGTTCCGGTGACGTCCGAGGGCAGCAGGTCAGGCGTGAACTGGATCCGCGAAAAGTCGCATTCCATGTTGCGGGCCAGGGCCTTGATGGCGCGGGTCTTGGCAAGGCCCGGCAGGCCTTCGACCAGCAGATTGCCATTGGCCAGCAGGCCGATCAGCAGCCGGTCGATCACCGCGCGCTGGCCGATGATCGCATCGCCCATGCGGTCGCGAAGCTGTTCGATCCGCCCGCGGGCATCGCCATCGGCGGGCTGGGAAAACTCGGTGCTGTCCATGGTGGCATCCCCCATCAAGGGCCCCTTCTGTGATCCGATTAGGATGGGGCAGGTCTGGCCGTCTGTCGGGCCCGTTTTGCGTGCGGTCGCCAAAGTGGTCGTGCGGCGGCGGCAGCAGGCAAAAGGGGCAGGGGTTGAAAAAACCGCGGGGATGTTGCCACCCCCGCGGTTCAGATTGTCACGACCTTACTGAACCATACCGCTCAGGGTCTGTTCCAGCTGGCTCTGGATCTGGTCGACCGAGAAGCTCGCCGCTTTCTGCGAAGGCTCGTATTCCTTGAAGGTATCAAAGAACTTGGCGACTTCGACCTGCGCCGGCGTCAGCAGGAAGACGTGGTCCATCAGCCAGTCGTAGTAGGTGTTCGACGTCACGTCAGCCCGTTCGTAGGGGTCGGACCGCAGATCGAACAGCTTGGGGACGCGCAGCGGAATGAAGGGTTCCGCCCAGATTTCCAGCGTGCCGTTGACGCGCTGTTCCTGGAAGACGATCTTCCAGTTTTCGTAGCGCATGGCGACGATGGCACCGTCATCGTTGAAGTAGAAGAACTCGCTCCGGGCGGTGTCTTCGACTTCGCCGGTCAGGTAGGGCAGCTGGTTGTAGCCATCCAGGTGAACCTTGTATTCGGCACCGTCGATGGTGGTGCCTTCCAGCAGGCGGTCCTTGATGTCCGTGTCACCAGCAGCGGCCAGCAGGGTCGGGAACCAGTCGAGACCGGAGAACATGCCGTTGGCAACCGAACCGGGTTCGATGTGACCGGGCCAGCGGATCATGGCGGGCACGCGGAAGGCGCCTTCCCAGTTGGTGTTCTTCTCGGAACGGAACGGCGTGGTGCCGGCATCGGGCCAGGAGTTCTGGTGCGGACCGTTGTCGGTGGAATACATCACGATGGTATTGTCCGCGATGCCCATGTCCTCGACCGCGTCGAGGATCGAACCGACGACGTTGTCATGCTCGATCATGCCGTCGGCATATTCGGTCAGGGCCGTCAGGCCGGGTTCGCTGCGGTGCTCGTCGCGCACGTGGGTGCGGAAGTGCATGCGGGTGGCGTTCATCCAGGTGAAGAACGGCGTGCCGGAATCGACGGCGCGCTGCATGAAGTCGATGGCGGCGGCCGAAGTTTCGTCGTCGATCGTTTCCATGCGCTTCTTGGTCAGCGGGCCGGTATCTTCGATCTCGCCGTCGGCATAGGAATGGATCACGCCGCGGGGGCCGAAGTTCTCACGGAACTCGGGGTCCTGCGGGTAGTTGAAGTTTTCGGGCTCTTCCTCGGCGTTGAGGTGGTAGAGGTTACCGAAGAATTCATCGAACCCGTGGTTGGTGGGCAGGAATTCATCCTTGTCGCCGAGGTGGTTCTTGCCGAACTGACCGGTGGTATAGCCGAGGTCCTTCAGAGCGGAGGCGATGGTGACATCATCCGCCTGCAGACCGACATCGGCGCCGGGCAGGCCGACTTTCGACAGGCCGGTGCGCAGCGTGGACTGGCCGGTGATGAAGGTGGACCGACCGGCCGTGCAGCTTTGCTCGGCATAATAGTCGGTGAACATGACGCCTTCTTCGGCAATCCGGTTGATGTTAGGAGTTTCGTAACCCATCAGACCGAAGCTGTAAGCGGAAATGTTGGTCTGGCCGATGTCGTCGCCCCAGATCACCAGGATGTTTGGCTTGTCGGTCGCGGGGGCTTCCGCGTCCTGTGCCATGGCGCCGGACGCCAAAAACAGGGTGCCGCATGTTGCGAGCGACACCATTATATGCGGTTTCATTGTAATCTCCTACCTTGCCATAGTCTCAATCGGCTGCTCGGGTGCAGCTCATGGCAAACCGCGTCGCAAGACGGGCGCACCGTTCCATACACCGTCACATTGCACCTCGGTCGCGGGCGCCATTCACATGGCGTCGCTTGCCCAAGGCGAGAGTGGCGGCTTCTGCCGACAACCACTGCCTGTCAACCTCTCTCAACGAGATGCAACCTACAAGGGTTTTTATGTGTCTTGGTGGCATTTTTGGACTTGAGATCAACCCTGCCTTGCGTCTGTGGATTGCCCTCCTTGCGGACCGTCTGTGCGCCAAACCTGCACATTGAGGCAGCAGTGCAGGGCCCGTCTCGTCAAGGACGACCGCTTCGGGTGCCATTTCGGCTTTGCAGGAAAAGCGCGACGACGCGCCCTGAACTGTGGCCTCTGTCGAGAGTACCTCAGGTGAGCCGGATCGGGTGGCTGTATAGGTATATAGTAAGAGGCGCATTCCTGCTGTGGATGCCACCGGGGCCTACCGGCCTGCTAGGCTTGGAACGTTCCGGTCCAGATCTGCTTTCCCTTTCACGAAGATTGGGGGGGCGAGCAGGGCAGGGGGCATATTCGGGGGGCTTCCCACGGCGAGTCATCCGCCCTGCAAACATGCCCCAGGGGAAAGCATATGACCCCGGATGGAATCCCGAAATCTTTGCCTCGAACCACCCGCCGAGTCGCGTGGTTTTCGGTGGGCCAGGCGCGATTCACGGGGGGATTCAGGAAAACTCTTTCCCTCAAGCGTATGTTTTTATTGAGGTTTTTGTCTTTATGCGGAAATTGTGACGTTTTCCTGATTTTTCTGCTTGCGGGTTTGGTTCACTGGCACTAGAACCCCCTTCACCGGCGGCGCTGAGGCGCTACGGGGCGC